>CANBTO010000107.1 GCA_947372405.1 Verrucomicrobiaceae bacterium | reverse complement strand
GAGCGACAACCCTGCGGCCCCGGCTCAGGGCCGACGCCCAGCGTGTGATGAGGGGGACGACTCTTTGTTCATCCCACCGAATGTGGCCAATCGTCGGCGTGCTCCACTTGAAGAAAGCATGGGGTTCGCTGCAGATCAGGGTAACCTGTCGTGGCGCCCAGCTCCCGCGGGTGCACGATCTGCAGTTCTTTGGCAGGCAGCGGACGTAAGGCTTTCAATTGCCAAGCCTTACGCATTTGGACAAAGCATGCTTCAAACAAAGTCCCGATTTTCTGCCCGGCAGGCATCCATCCTGCTTATCCGAACTATGCAACAAAGCATTTGTCCATCAGAGAGCCACATCTGATACCAAAACCCTCTAGCTTTTGGACTTCCAATTTCTGTAGATTCGCAGAGCATTGGACATGGCACGAAGCTTACCGGCATTAGGAGCGCAACTGGTCACCCGAATCGAGGATGAGTGGGAAAAACCTCATCCCGATTGGGCCCGCAAGCGCTTGCTGGTGGTGCGCCTCATTGCCCAACACAAACACGGCGTCGCGCAGATCGCAGAGATCGCCGGAGTCAGCCGCCAAACCGTCTTCACCTACCGCGACACGGTGGTGGAGGAAGGGGTCGAAGGGCTGCTCAAGCGTCAATGGGCCGGTGCGCGCGTACCAGCCGTGACGGGCGCAGATGCCGATGAGTTCACCCGCAAACTCGAGGCCGGTGACTTCCGCCAAGCGCGCGACGCGCAAAAATGGATCGCCCGGCGCACCAGGAAAAACCTCACCGAAAGCGGCGTTCGCAAGCTCATGCACCGGCTTGGGGGAAAGCTCAAGGTGCCGCGTAAAAGCCACCGCAAGAAAAACCAGGCCGCTTCCGACGCTTTCCGGGCAGAGCTTCCATTACGCCTCACCGAAGTCGTTGGAGCCGCCCTCGACAAGCCCGTGCGGTTGTGGGTTCTCGACGAACACCGCTACGGACTCCTGCCGGTGATCCGGCGGGTTTGGTCACGACGCGGCGTCAGGGTCCACGCGCCGTATGCAACGACTTACAAGTGGGGTTACTTGCACGAGGCCTTGGAAATCGATGGTGCGCACGACTCGCAACTGCTTTTCACGCCCGCCATCAATCAGGACATCCACGCGATATTCTTAAGACAGATCGCCGAAAGCGATCCGAACTCCTTGCATGTGGTTATCATGGACCAAGCCGGATTCCACCTGCGGGCGGGCGACGAGCGGTTGCCCAATAACGTCCGACTGTTGCAGCTCCCACCTTATTGCCCGGAGCTCAACCCAGTAGAAGGATTTGGTCGCCAGCTCAAGGCGCCGACAGTCAACCGACTCTACCGCAACCTCAAACGACTGGAGGATCATCTCATCGCGGTGGCGAAAGACTGGACCACCCCGGCCAAGGTTCAGTCGATGATCCACGAGTGGATGCGCAACCAAGCAAACGCTGGCGCTCCGAACTAAAGTCCATTATCTAGAGGACTTTGGTATAACGAGTGTCAAATCCAGCGCGAGCGCCTGCCCTGCGAGTTGCAGATCATAAGGGCCGATCACGTTACCGATTTTTTCCAATTCCCAGCGAATTTCCGCGGTATTCAATGCGGAATCCCAATCGAACGGCAGCAAATGAAGCGGCTCAACGAAGGCCGATACCTTGTGGCTTTCTCGAACGGGATCGGCGCAACGACGGACACCGGCGAACAGTTCATAAACGCTCACTGTCGAGATGCCGCAGTCGTTCGGTTTGCAGACGGCAAGGCGTTGGACGACCCGTGAATTGCCCTTCATGGCGGCGATACAGACATTCGTATCGAGCAGGTAGATCATGACTCGGAAAAATCCGCGAGGGGTGGAAGCTCTCCCTGGATGGGTCGCGAGAAGCCGGGATCAACGATTCTGATCTTGTCGAAATGACCTTCCGGCCAAGTGGAGGTTTTCACAGGTTCCAAGAGCACCCCATCTCCCAAACGGCGGATCGAAACTTCGCGTCCTTCAAAGCGCAGTTCCTTCGGTATTCTGACCGCTTGTGAGCGCCCGTTCACAAACAAAGTGGTCTTCATCTCCGGTATATACCGTATATTTCACATGCGTCAACTTTGAATCACCTCACCACCTCCGTGCCGACACCGCCATCTGTGAAAATCTCCAGCAGCAGGGCATGGGGAAGGCGGCCATCGACGAAGTGAACCTTGCGGACGCCGGCGTTCAAGGCATCGACGGCGCTGCGAATTTTGGGGATCATGCCGCCAGAGATCGTGCCATCGGCGATGAGTGCGTCCGCTTCCTTGCGGGTCACGGATTTGATGAGGGTGGAAGGGTCTTTGGGATCGGAAAGCAGCCCCGGCACATCGGAAAGATAGACGAGTTTCGCAACTCTGAGCTCTTTCGCGAGAGCCGCGGCCGCGAGGTCGGCGTTGATGTTGAGGGGTTTGCCGGTGGCGAGTTCCGCGGCGAGCGGGGAGATCACCGGGACGATGCCGGCTTGGTGCGCGGCATCCATGTGCGCGAGCTGACAGCCGACGACCTCGCCGACGCGGCCGATGTCCACGCGGTTTCCATCGGCGTCGATGCCCTTGGTCTTCTCGCCCAGAAACACATCGTTGCCTGGGATGCCCACGGCCTTTCCTCCGAAATCGCGGATCATGCGGACCAGGCCCGGGTTGATTTCTTCTGATAGAACACGGGCGACGATGTCGATGGCCTCGTCGGTGGTGACGCGGAAGCCGCCTACGAATTTCGCCTCAAGGCCGGCTTTCTCCATCGCTGCGGAGATTGCCTTGCCGCCGCCGTGGACGACGATCGGGTTGATTCCTGCCACTTCGAGAAAGACGACGTCCCGCATGACTTTTGCGACCAGTTCCGGGGTTTCCATCGCGGAGCCACCCATCTTGATGAGGAAAGTCTTGCCGCGGAAAGCCTGGAGATAGGGCAGGGCTTCGATGAGGACGTCCGCTTTGTCGATCGGGTTCATGGAGGGGAGAGTGAAAACATGGGGAGGAGGAAACAAGGCGCGAAGCTCAACGGCGGCGTTTTTTCGCGCGGGCGCGTGGTTTTTTGTCCTTGGTTTTTTGGGCCGGCGCGGCAACGGGCGTTGCGGGTTCCCTGGCAGGTGACGGAGTTGGTTTCGGGACGGGAGCTTTTTTCACGCGGCGCTCGCGGACGACGCGAGGCGGTTTAGGTGCGTTGTAGTCCACCTTGATCAAACCGGAGGTCGCAAATGCGGCGAGCACCGCCGCGAGGGATGGCAGGCCGGGCAGCCAGACGAGGGCGGATGCAGCGGCGATGATCTGTGCGGAGACCATGGCCGCGGCGAGCGACAAGAAGGCGATGTTCCGAATGAAGGCGGGTTTTCCGCAGAAGGCTGTTAGAACAAAGGTGACCAGCGAGAGGACGGCGAGCTCGAACTCCATCCGCGGTCTCGGAAAGGCGTGCGGAGATGAGAGTCCCGCATCCGATGCGAGGGCGGCGACCACGGCCGGCAGGTGTCTCGAGAAAGCCCGGGTGGCGGGCTCGGCGGAGCTGCGGTCGTCACGCAGGATGACCGGCTCAGGCGCGGTTTTTGGGAAAAGATCGTTTCCGCCATCGATCAGCAGTTCTGCCGGGATCACTGCGTAAGGTGAGATGTTTTTCAATGGCAGCGTCATGTGTCCGAAGCGGTTGATCGGCACGATGGGTCCGTTGGGCCCGAGCTTGAGGTATTCCCCGGGTTTGATCTCCATGCCGTCCACCGGCAGGTTCAGCCGCTGCATGACTGTTAGAAGCGGGAAGGCGAACACCACGCGGTCCTCCCAGCGCGCCATCAGGGGAACGGACTCGGATTCCGGCTCCGAGTCCAGCGTTTGAAATCCAGCAACCGTGTTCTCCTTGCCGAGAATGACGCCGGGCAAAGGGATGCGGTTCACCACAGGCAGGGCCGAGCTGTCTCCTTGCACGGCATTGAGGGGAACCGATGCGTTACGGAAAGCCAGCGGCATGGTTTCCGGCAAGGCTCCCCGCGAGAGCGGCGCAGTCATGACCAGTGAGTCGAAACCCATGATCGCCTTGTCGAGTGCTGCGAGGTCCAACACATTCGGCTTTTCCCAGGCCAGCACTCCGGCGATGGCGGCCTTCTTCGCGCGGAGTCGCTGGAAATTGGTTAGAATCACGGCCACATCGACGGGTGAGGGCGGCGAGCTCTGGAAGAATCCCTCGACGTCGTCACCCAGGGAAACGATCACCGGAGCCTGGCGGGCGTTGCTTTGGTTGGCCGAGGCGAAGGTGCGCAAGGTCCATGGCGATCCAAGTCTGCCGTCTCCTGAAATGAAGAACGGCGGGTTGGCGAAACTCCGAGAGACTGCGGAAAATAAAGTCCGGTCGATTTCAGTGCCGGGCAGCCATTTCCAACAGGCGATGGCGGCGGCCGCCGATCCGAGCAGCACCCACAAGCGACGTTGGAGGATTCCTGACACCGGTAGGATCAGTGGATCGCCGCGAGCACGGGTGCAAGCGGGGATTCGAGCGGGGTTCCGGCCGTGACGACACCAAGCAGTTTAGCGGCGGTGGAAATGTGCGGGCGATACCATTCATCGCCGCGGTTTTTCAGGATGTTCCCATAGGCACCGAGCGCCTGCATGAGACGCTGGGCCGCGCATTGGTGGAACAAGGTGGGCTCCGGTCGTTCGTCGGCGATGTCCTCCCAAAGAGTGAGCAGCGCCTCGCGTTCGTCTTCACTGTGATCGAGATAGGGATCGAAAATCAACGATGCGAGGTCGTATTCCTGCCGCCCGCGGCGCAGGCCCTGGAAGTCGATCATCCAAACCTGACCGTCCTTGACTAACAGATTCTGCGACTGGAAATCGCGGTGCACGAGGTGGCGGGCTCCTGCTCCAAGACGCTCCGCCATCTGGTTGAAGACCGGGTTTTCCCGCAGCGCGGTGGCATCCATTTCGAGATATTCCTCAACGAGATATTCAAAGAAATACTGCTGCTCCCAGCGGTAGAGGTCCGCATCGAAAGGTGGCATCAGGTGGAAATCCTTCGGCGGCTTCGCGTAAAACAGTCGGTCCACCTGCTCGAAGGCGGAGCGGTAAAGCGGTAGGCGTTCGCTGAACGGTTGGTCTTTGAGCGACAGCAGATCGACGTCTCCAAGGTCCTCGACGAGCGCCACCCGGTAGCGCGGGCGTTCGTGGATGATGGTGGGGACGCGCAGTTTCGCCTGCTTGAGGAAATGGCCTACGGGAATGAACTGTTCGTTGTCCTCGCGCTCCTCCGTCCAGTGGATGCCGATGAACGGCTCGTGAACCGGGGATTTAACGCGCACGATCGTGCGGCCCGAGGCACCGCGTTTGATCGGCAGCAGGGTGATGGATACGGTCGGGTCCACTCCGAGGAATTGTCGGGCGGTGGAAAGGATCGCTTCGGTTGGCATGGGCGCGGGAGACTACGGTGGAAATCCCCCGTCATGCCAAGGGAAATTCGGTGTCATTACTGGTCGTGATGGAACCAGAGCACCACCAGCAGGCCCACGCCGATGCCCCACAGCAGATACATGTTGTAGATGAAATACGGGTAAATCATCAGCGCCAGGCCGATGGTTTTTGGCTGCCACAGCTCCAGTTTCTTGCCGTAGGAGAATGCCCCCCAGCCGATGGTGCCGAAGATGAATCCAGCGAGCAGGTTGAGGGGGTTGAAAGCACCGAAGTCCATTGTGAACAGTCTGGAGAATAAACGCCGCGCGAGAAAAGCCGAGTTTAAGTTTTGTTGATTTTATTGCCAGCCCGGCCCTCAGTGGTTCCGTTATGAGACTTCTGCTTGTGGGTCACGGCTACCTCGGTCAGGCGGTCGCGCGGGTTTTCCAGGATGGTGGATGGGAGGCCATTCCCGTCTCGTTGTCCGGTGGCGATGCCGCGCTCGCCTGCGATGTGGGGGATTGCGATGCGGTGAAATCCCTGCCGCAGCCGGATTTCATCGTCCACTGCGCGGCCTCGGGCCGGGGTGGTGAGGATGCCTACCGGCGGGTTTATGTGGATGGCTGTCGGAATCTAACGGAGCAATTTCCCGGCGTGCCGCTGCTTTTCACCTCCAGCACCTCGGTGTATGCGCAGACCGATGGCTCGGTGGTCACCGAGGAGAGTCCCACCATTCCGGACCGGGAAACCGGGCGGCTCCTGTTGGAGGCTGAGCGACTCACTCTTTCGGAGAATGGCGTCGTCGCCCGCCTCGCCGGGATTTACGGCCCCGGCCGCAGCGTGATCCTGAAAAAGTTTCTCTCCGGCGAAGCAGTCATCGAGGAGGACGGCAAGCGTTTCCTCAACCAGATCCATCGCGACGACGCCGCACGGGCGATTTACCACCTCGCCACGACGAAGGCGTCCGGCATTTTCAATGTCTGCGACTCCACGCCGCTCAGCCAGCACGACTGCTATCAGGCTCTCAGCACGATGTTTTCCCGACCGCTGCCACCCGGTGGCCCGCGTGACCTCAACCGCAAGCGCGGCTGGACGCACAAGCAGGTGTCAAACGCCAAACTCCGCGCCAGCGGTTGGCAGCCCGATTTTCCTTCGTTCCTCGATGCCGCGGAAGGAATCGCCGACACCTTGTGAAAGCTTTGACCCCGGGCGGGTTTCGGGCTATGCCCCTCGGCTTTCCCATGAAGGAGCAAATCCCAGCCATTCAATCCGAAGCACTTGCACTCATTGCCAACGCCGCCGACGAGCGCTCGCTCGAAGACGCCCGCGTCGCCGTGCTTGGCAAAAAAGGCACGCTCACCCTCGCCGCCGCCGGCATGAAGGACGTGCCGAAGGAGGACAAGGCCGAGGTCGGCCAGCTCCTCAACGCCGCCCGCACCGCCATCACCGCCGCGCTGGAGGAAAAACAAGCGGCCCTTCAGGAAATCGCCGACCGCGCCGCGCTCGCTGGCATCGATGTAACTCTGCCAGCACGCCTCGTTTCCACCGGAGCGCTGCACCCGCTCACATTGATCCGCGATGAGGCCATCGGCATCCTCCGCCGGATGGGCTTTGCGCTCGCTGACGGACCGGAAATCGAGGACGAGTTCCATTGTTTCGACGCCCTCAACACTCCCACCGATCACCCGGCCCGCAACGAAAAGGACACGTTCTATTTCGACTCCGGCAAGCTGCTGCGCACCCACACCTCCAGTGTGCAGATCCGCACGATGGAAACCGCGAAACCGCCAGTCCGCATCATCGCCCCCGGCTCCGCCTACCGCCGCGACGAGATCGACGCCACCCACCTCTCGGTTTTCAACCAGCTCGAAGGCCTCTACGTCGCCGAGGATGTCTCACTTCCCGACCTCAAGGGCACGCTCGAATATTTCCTGCACGAACTCTTTGGCCCGGATACCGAAGTCCGTTTCCGCCCGCACTTCTTCCCCTTCACCGAGCCGTCGTTCGAGATCGATGTGAAACTAACAGTCAAAGGCCAGGCCCCGCGTTGGATCGAAGTCGCCGGCTGCGGCATGGTCGATCCCGCCGTGTTCGAGTCCATCAACAAGACCCGCAAGGACAACGCCTTCGATCCCGAAAAAGTCACCGGTTTCGCCTTCGGCATGGGCCTCGACCGCCTTGCCATGATCCGCTGGGGCATCAAGGACATCCGCCTCCTCATCGAAAACGATGTGCGCTTCCTCAAGCAGTTCGCGTGAAGAGCATGGAACCGCCAAGACGCTAAGAACGCCAAGTTTCAAGACATGAATGCCGTTGATGTCATAGCTTCACAGATTGTGGATTCAACTTTTAAGATCCACAAAGAGCTCGGTCCTGGATTGTTGGAAAGTGCTTACGAGGCTTGTCTTGAGCACGAGTTGATTAAAAGGGGATACTCTGTGGAAAGGCAGAAAGCCCAGCCAGTCCACTACGACGGCATCGTAATTGATGTGGGTTATCGTCTTGATCTTCTCGTCAATGATCTCGTGATCATCGAACTCAAAGCGGTCGCTGAACTTGCTCCCATTCATCAGGCTCAACTTACAACTTATTTGAAGTTGTCCGGGAAAAACCTCGGCTTCCTGATCAATTTCAATGTTCCCCTCATCAAGAACGGCATCCGCCGTATCGCCAATCAATTTCAAGAATACTAACCCTTCTTCCTTGGCGCCCTTTGCGTCTTGGCGGTTCCAAACTCTTTCTCTCATGAACATCTCCCTCAACTGGCTCGCCACCCATCTCGATCTATCAGGCAAATCCATCAAGGAAATCGACGACCTCTTCACCTTCGCCGGTGTCGAGGTCGAAGGCATCGTTTCCAAAGGCATCGCTTCTGAAAAAATCGTCGTCGCGCAGATCAAGGAAGCCGTGCAGCACCCGAACGCCGACCGCCTGAAAGTCACGCAAGTCGATTGCGGCGAAGGGGCGCTCCGCCAGATCGTCTGCGGTGCGCAAAACTACAAGGTAGGCGACAAGGTGCCATGCGCGTTGCCCGGCACCGAGCTTCCCGGCGGCTTCACCATCGGCGAGACCGTCATGCGCAAGGTCGAATCCAGAGGCATGCTTTGCTCCGCTTCCGAGATCGGCCTGCCGGCCGGTGAGGATGGCTTGCTCATCCTTCCGGAAGACTCGGAGATCGGAAAACCCGTCAAACAACTCTTCGACTCCGACACCCTGCTGGAACTCGAAGTCACCCCGAATCGCCCGGACCTTCTCAGCCACTACGGCATGGCCCGCGAGCTGGCGACCCTGCTCAAGACTCCGCTCAAGCCTCTCGAAATAACGTGTGCTGACGTCTCGTCCGCATCTTCCATCCGTATCGAATCCCCCGCCGCCTGTCCGCTCTACACGGCTGTTAGGATTTCCGGCGTCACCGTCAAGGAATCCCCCGCGTGGCTCAAGCAGCGCCTCGAGTCCATCGGCCTGCGTCCGATCAACAACATCGTGGACGTCACCAACTACGTGCTCCACGAACTCGGCCAGCCGCTGCACGCCTTCGATGCCGGCAAGCTCAGCGGCAGCATCGTCGTCCGCAACGCCGCCGAGGGTGAAACCTTCCTCGCTCTCGACGAATCCGAGCTCGTCCTGACCATCGACGATCTCCTTATCTCCGACGAATCCGGTGCGGCCCTCGCCCTCGCCGGCGTGATGGGCGGTCTGCACAGCGGTGTCACCGCCACCACCACCGACATCCTGCTGGAGTCCGCCTACTTCACCCCGCAGGGCATCCGCAGAACCTCCCGCCGCACCACACTTTCTTCGGACTCGTCCTACCGCTTCGAACGCGGCGTCGATCCGCAGGGCGTTCTAACCGCTTCGGCCTTCGCGGTGCAACTCATCCTCGAAACCGCCGGCGGCACCGCCGAAGCCACCACCCATGTCGCCGGTGAAGCACCCGTTCTCACCCAGCCCGTGACGCTTGATGCCACCAAGCTCGACCAACTCATGGGCGGATCCATCTCTCTAACCGCCGCCGAGGAAATCCTCACCCGTCTCGGCCTCGCCAAGCTCGCTGACGGGACTTGGAACGTTCCTTCCTTCCGTGCCGACCTCCAGCGCCACATCGATCTTGTTGAGGAAATCGCCCGTGTCCACGGCCTTGCCAACGTGCCCTCGCGTTTCCTCGGTTCCTTCGTTCCCGCCAGCGCCATCGACGATGCCTACGATGCCGACATGGTCCTGCGCCGCCGCCTCGCCGCGCTCGGCGTTTACGAGTGTCAGACGATCAAGCTCATCGCCGACCATCAGCTAACAGACGCTCTTCCTCTCCGCCCGATGCAGGACGGCGACGTCATCCGCGTGAAACTTCCGCTCAGCGAGGACCACGCCGTGATGCGCCCGAGCATCGTGCCCGGTCTCGTCGCATCCGCTGCCAGAAACGTCCGCCAACAAGCAAAATCCCTGCGTTTCTTCGAAATGGGCCGCGTCTTCCGCAACGCAGGAGGTGGCAAGGCCAAGGATCAGGAAAGCGAAACTCTCGCCATCCTTCTATCAGGCGGCACCGCTCCTGCAGGCTGGAACCAAACCGACCGCCAGGCCGACCTCCACGATCTCAAGGGCTTGGTCAACGCGCTCGTGCCTAACAAAACCGTGCGCTTCTCCCCCAAAGACCGCGACGGCTTCGCCCTCGGCTGTGACATCAAGGCGGACGACCAGAACATCGGCGTTTTTGCCCGCCTGCTACCTGCCCGCGAACGCGCACTCGACTTCACCTCGCCCGTCTTCGTCGCCGAACTCGATCTCACCAAACTCCGCAAGCTGCTCGCCGGCATTGACCACGTCGAGGACCTCCCGCAGTTCCCCGGCTCTTCCCGCGACGCCGCCATGGAACTCGCCGCAACGCTGCCCAACGCCGAGATCGAAGGTGTTCTCGCCAAGTGCAACGAGCCACTGCTCATCGCCTTCGAATGCTTCGACGTCTTCACTGATCCCAGCGGCCAAAAGCTGGCAGCCGACCGCAAGTCCGTGGCCTATCGCTTCCAATACCGCGCTACGGACCGCACGCTGAAGGCCGAAGAGGTGGATGCCGCACACCTGAAAGTGCTGGAAGCCCTGACGCTGAAACTGGGTGTGAAGTTCCGGTGATTTCATGGAAAGCAGACACTCCCTTCCGTCAGGCAACAGAGGCATGAAGAGGGTGAGTGGGCAGGGCTGATTCATCCCTATTCCTTGGCTTTGCGAGATGAATCGTCTGACACCTGAGGGCTGGCCTCATGGTGTAATCCTAAAGAGGAAAATGAACCGCAGATTAACGCAGATGGACATTGATGTTAAGAGGCTTGAGGGAAATTGGACGTCAACCCTTTGGGTGAGCGACCCGATCAACACAACTCTTTGATCATCTGCGTGAATCTGAGTCCATCTGCGGTTCTATTTTTCTTTCTAGGGTAATCCGCAAAAACTCGTCTTGCTTATCTCGTAGTTTCAGGAAATACTGAAAAGACAGAAAGGAAATCACGATGAACCTACCTGAGCAAATCGAAGGAATCGAAGTGTTTTACGACGGCCGCTGCGGGATGTGCTGCAGTTTTCACGAATGGATCAACCGTCAGCCGCGGGCGTTCGGGATCGAATTCATCCCTTACCAAGCAGCACATGCTGAGCGGGTTTTTCCCGGATTGGGCACGCTGGACCCTGCGCGGGAAATGGTGGTGAGGACGAGCGAGGGGGAAATCTTCCGAGGTGCGGAAGCCTGGGTCTGGTGCCTTTACAGTTGCGCGAACCATCAGGCGGCGGCCCGCAGGTTGGGCGGGCCGGCATTGTTGCCGGTGGCGATCCACGCATGCCGGGTGCTGGCGGCAAACCGTCACGCGCTGAGCAAGGTGTTCTTCCGGAGCAAGGACCGGAAGGTGAGGGCGGAACTGCACCGGATGGAAGCACCGGGCTGTGAGGATGGGTTCTGTGTGACGAAGTGAACCATTTCAAGAAAACGTAAAATGAACACGCAGGTTTTGGAAATCGGATTGCGGGGAGCTGGAATGATTCTATCAGGCTTGGTGGTAGCGAATTTCGT
>CANBTO010000106.1 GCA_947372405.1 Verrucomicrobiaceae bacterium | reverse complement strand
GGAGCCAGGATGCGTGCCGCCTCGGATTCATAGATGGCTGCGGCCTCCGCGAATTTCTTTTGTTCGATCAACGACTGCGCCTTGAGAAACACCGCCTTGCGGGACCAGTCGGATTTGGGGAAATCCGCGATCAGTTTGTTAGTGGCGGTATCGGCTTCAGAGAATTTCCTGGTCTGGAACAGAGCCGTGGCCTTGAGGAAGAGCGCTTGATCGGCGGCGGCATCCTTTGCAATCACCGCCTGATCCGCCATATTCACGGCCTTGTCGAATTGTCCGGCGCGCATCTCCGCCTGGATTTGTGAAAGCGGCGTTGGGGCTGAAATGGCGTGGCTTCCGACAAGAAGCAGCGCGATGAATGAGGCGGGCGGGATTTTCATGGCTGTGGGCGTTTGGTTTTACCAATGGGAGACCTGGTTTCGGCAAGGTCCCGTGAATAAGACACGGCAAACGGAGAGTCCTTGGAAATTTCCGGATCAAACGTTCGCCCGATTGCAATCCACCCTCTCCGAGCGGTCCCGGGCAGGTCAACGGGATTTCCCGGCTTTACAGTGAATTTACCGAACGAGCCCGCATGCTCGAACACTACCTCGAAACCGGCAATCGCGCGGTGAACGAAACGCCGCATCCGTCTGGATTGTTTTCACAGTGCAGGGAACCTCCATGTGCCTCGGCGATGGTGCGGCTGATTCGCAGACCCACGCCCATGCCTTCGGGTTTGGTGGTGAAAAACGCGTCGAATATCCGCGGCATGATCTCACTGGCAATGCCCGTGCCCACGTCGCGCACGGTCAATGCAAGCATTTCCCCGTTTTCGAGCCGTGTCATGATATCGACATGGCGGCGATTGACCGGGCAATCCGCCATCGCGTCGAAAGCATTGCACACCACGTTCAGGATCAACTGGCTGATCTGGACAGAATCGGCGGACACGCATGGCAGATCACGGGCGGGATTGAAATTGATGGTGATTTTACGATGTTCCGCCTCCGCACGAAGAACGAGCAGCACTTCAGAAACAACCTGGTTCAAGTCCGTGGTTTCTCGTCTCGCCTTTTCCGGATGAATCAAGGCACGCAGATGGGACATGATTCCCCGCACGTTCCGCAAGTCCGACTCGACGGCTTTTAACGTGTCCTCCGCGAAATCATCCTGGAGCGTCCCTTGGCCCAGAAGGTGGAGAAGGGAGCTCACGTTGGCGGTGATCGCGGCGAAGGGTTGGCCGAGTTGGTGTACTACGGCCGCGCTGATTTCACTGATCTCGGCCATGCGGCGGTTGCGCTCCAGGGCCGAGCGCAGCACCTCCATCTGCTCGGCCGCCTGTCTGGTGGATGTTAGATCCCGCGCGATCGTCACCCGCCGCGGCATGCCCTGCCAGAGCATCGTGCGTCCGGTGATCTCAAGCGGCATCTCCGAGCCATCCTTGCGGAGAGCTTGGATTTCGTATACCGGACTCGAATCCTCTCGCAGGTGATTGGCGATCTTTTCCTTGATGTGGTTCGGCACGAAATCCCAGATGGGGCGGCCAAGCATCTCCGACAATTCCCATCCCAGCATGGTGGCGAGTTGAACGTTTCCATCCACGAGTCTGCCGTTTTCCGTAATGGCGATGCCATCGGGCGCCACTTCGGCAAGCTGCCGGAACCGCATTTCACTCTCGCGCAGAGCGGCCTCCGACATCTTGCGTTCCGTCACGTCCCTGATGGCGGTGAGGCGCGGGCCTTGCGGACCTTCGGGTGAGCGACCGTGCGTTTCCACGATCCGATAGCTGCCATCCTTGCGCAGGATCGCGTGCTCGTATGCGCCTTCCCCGCCTTTAGTGATTCTGTGAGAGACCTGTTCGCTCCATTCGGATGAGATGAAATCCGAGACCGGGCGACCGATGATTTCCGAAGGCCTGTATCCGAGGATGGCGGCAAGCTGCTCGTTGCAATCCTGGACGATGCCGTTCCTGGACATCACCACGCCCTCGAACGTGGCTTCGGAGAGAGTGCGGAAACGTTTTTCGGATTCCAGCAGCGCGGCGGTTCTTTCGGCGATCTTGAGCTCGAGGGTTTCGTTGATGTGACGCAGGGCGGCCTCCGCCGCGACGCGCTCGGTGATGTCCATGAACCCGACGATCACTTCGGTGACCTCCCCTTCCGGTCCGAGTTGCGGCAGTGCGTTGACGAAGGCCCAGACCTTCGGCTTGCCTTTCTCGGTGATGCCCACGATCCGGTTCCAGAATGCGGCGCGGTGCGTGAGAACCTGCGCGACGGGAAACTCGGACATGGCCATCACGGAACCATCCTCGTTGATGAACTTCCATGCCCTGTCACTCAGGGGTTTGCCAAGGGCCTCCTCCTTGGTCAGCCCGAGCAGGCGCCGGGCCGTGGGATTGCACTGCAGGATTCGCCCGTCCGGGCCGTGGATCACAATGGCGGCGGGCACCGTCTCGACGAGCAGCGCGAGGCGCGCCTTGCTCGCCTCAAGTTCCTCGGTCCGTTCGCGCACTCGTTGTTCGAGCGACTCGTTGATGCGCCGTATCTCCAAACCGTTGTCTGGATTGTTAGATCCCGGCAAGGCCACGGGCGGGTTTCCAGTGCTCACTGATGAGGCATTGAAACGGCAGCCTGCCACAAAACCCCGAAGTCGTTCGCCCGCCCGTTCCATCCAGAACTTCGAAACCTTGTTACAGCCCTCCATCAGGATACAGGCATGCGGCTTGGAGTCATCGTCCGCATCGTTGATCCGCAACCACTCCTCATGGGACCACCGGAACCGTCCTTCGGCATGGCGGATGCGGTATGCGCATCGTGCCGAGCCAGTCCGCCGGAGTTGCTCGCGCACGGCTTCGTGAACCCCGATGTCGTTCGGATGGATGCGCTCCGACATTCCGCCTGATCCGATGATCCCGTCGCCAAGGGAATATCCGAACAAACGGGACGGACCGTGCAGGACACGCAGGCCAGACCATGGGGTCGCAGGCTCGCGCAGCGCCAGCGCCATCATGGGCATGCGTTGCGGATTTCCCCCATTCAGGTCATTCATGGGTGAACATGAAATAGAAATACAACTTTAGTCTATCCGATTTTTCGGAATATACCAAAGTCTAAGGCAATGATCCGGACGCATCGGTTTCCAAGGCCGAACCAAGGATTTTTGATATCAATCAGGACATCCACAGGTCCGACACGTCATGGATTCCATCACGCCTGCGGGATACGTCAGCCAGCGAAGGCGCTGGCGGGAACGCCTCTTGCCTTGAGGCCGCGGATGACGAAGAGCCTGCCGGCGTGCTCCTCCTTCGCGGTCTTGTGGACGCCGGTGGTGACGAAGAGGTCCGCGAGATCCGGGCCGCCGAAGGCGCAGGCGGTGGTTTCCAGGCATGGCAGCGCGATCCTGTGCAACTCGTTGCCGTTGGCGGGATCGAAACACGAGACGCAGCCGCCATGGCAGAAGGCGATCCACAGGTGGCCGTCAGAATCGATGGTCATGCCGTCCGGCGAGGCCTCGATATGGCCGGTGGATATGGCACTGCGGAGGTTGCGCAGGTGGCCGTCCTCATAATCGAAGGCGAGCACCTCCTTGCGCGGCGTGTCGATGTAGTAAACGGTTTTGCCGTCGTTGGACCAGATGATGCCATTGGAATTGGTGACCGGGCCGAAGGCCTCGTGGACGCTGAGGTCGGGATCGAGGCGGTAGAGTCTCGCGTCGCCGGTTTTGCGGATCATGCTGATGGTTCCTGCGAAGAAGCGACCGTCGGGCGAGCATTTGCCGTCGTTGAAGCGGTTGTCCGGCTTGTCATACTCCGGATCGGCGATGGGTGTGAGATTTCCGGTTTCCTCGTCGAGGAAGAGGAATCCATGGTCTCCGGCGATGACGAGGCCACCGCTCTCGCGCGGGACGACGGTGCCCACGCGCTGGCCCACATCCCATGAACGCTCACTGCCGTCCGCCGGATCATAGCGGTGGACGCGCTGGCCATGGATATCGACGTAATACAAGGCCCCCTGCCACCAGATCGGGCTTTCGCCCCACTGGCTGCGGAGGTGGCCTACCGGTTCGGTGCGGATCATGGGCGGAGTCTAGCTGCCCGGCCGGGCGACCACCAATGCAAAAACACAAGCTGGGACTTCCAATCCGGCCGGCGCTTTGGCAGGGTGGTTTCCATGCGCAACGACGCTCGCGGCGATGTCTGGAAAGTGTGGATCTACGGGGCGGCCGTGGTGGCGCTGGGCGCGTGGGTTTCCCCCCTGCTCTACAATGCGGGGAAGGCGCTGGCGGAGGTTTCCTCAAGCAAGACGACCAACGGCGCGCTGGAGTGGCTGGCAGACCGCTGCAGGGAGACGGGTTTCCCCGGGTTTCAGAAGGCCGCGATGCTGCTGGCAGCGGTGGTCTTGTTCGTTCCGTGGATGGAGTGGATCCATGCCCGGCGTGTCAGGATGGAGCTGAAGGACGCCAGCAGGCCATGGCGGATCCGGCTGCCCGGAGGGGCCTCGTCGATGTCGTGTGGGCAGCCGCTCAAACGAAACCTGCTTGGCTTTTGGCATTGCTGCGCGGGTTGTCTCGTGGTGGCCGGTCTCATGCTGCCGATGAACATGGTGCTCGTGCCCGCCGGGATTCTCACCCTGCGCCATCCAGGTGACAGCATGCCCGCCTTCGCGCTTGCCGTGCTTGCACGCTCGCTGGCGCCTGCGGTGGTGATGGAGGTTTTTTTCCGTGGAATCGCGATGGGGATTTTCATGAGGGCGATGCGACCGGCGGCAAGCATGGCCATGACCGCCGCGTTTTTCGCCATCTCGATGTCGGTCCTTCCGCCCGCAGGCCTGAATGTCGCGGACCCGGACGCTGCGGGAATCGGCTTCGAACTGCTGCAACGCACGCTGGGACAATTCGCCGACTGGCGGAGCATCCTGGAGTCGTTCATGCCGCTGCTGGCATTCGGCTTCGTGCTGGCCTACGCGCGCTGGCGCACCGCATCGCTCTGGTTGCCGGTCGGACTGCACACGGGCTGGCTTTTCGCGAGGGGCATGCTGACCGGGCTTGAAGCGGCGGGAGGCGCGGTGGACCCGGCCGGACTGCTGCAGCGCGGGTTGGTGCCGCTGGCCGCCACGGTCATCGCGGGCATTCTGGCGCATTTTCTAACAGCAGATTACGGGGATGAAAACGCCATCCGGCCGTGAACCGGGGTTCTGGCGGAAAGCCGCGGCCGGATTCCTGGACCTGCTCTATCCGCCGGCCTGCGCGGTGTGCCGCGTGAATCTCAAGCACGGCCGGGCGTTGTGCGCGGAATGCCATGCGGAGCTTCCACGTTTGGCGGAACCGTTCTGCAAGTCCTGCGGCGAGATGTTCGAGGGCGTCATCCAAGGCCCCTTCGTGTGTCCGAACTGCAACGATCTTTCATTCGCCTTCGAGTTCGCCCGTCCCGCGATGCTGCGTGACGACCGCACTCTGGAAATGATCCACCGGCTCAAGTATGGTCGCGAAATCCATCTGGCTGCGGAGCTGGGCCGCCTCGCCCGCGAGGCCTTCGCGGATCCGCGGTTGGCTCCGGCGCTTGAGGGATCATGGCCGCTGGTCCCGGTGCCGCTCCACCGAAAGCGCCTGCAATCCCGCCATTTCAATCAGGCCGAGGAAATCTCGCACGCCCTCTCCCGCGAAACCGGACTGCCGTTGCTCAAGGCCATGAACAGAGTCCGCAAGACGGAAACGCAGACGCTGCTCAGCCGCAGGCAGCGGATGGAGAATCTCAAGAACGCCTTCGAGGTCACGCGCAACGGCAAACGCTGGATCAAAGGCTCGCCTGAGGGAGCGGTGCTGATCGACGATGTCCTAACCACCGGCTCGACGGTGAACGAATGCGCGAAAACCCTTCGTCGGGCGGGTTTCCGCAAGGTTTTCGTCGTGACCGTGATGCGCGGTTAGACCGTAGGCTTTCCTGCGGGAAGAAACCTGAGCACGTGATGGCTTACCAGGCCGGTGAGTGCGAGCGCGGCGAGCGGCAAGACGCCCGAAAGCAGGCTGTCACCCACGCCCCACGGATGCAGCGGACTGTCCCGCACCGTCTGGGTGAGGATGTTGAAGCCCTTGAAGGTCATGACCCATCCGGCGTGCAGGCCGATGGAGAACCACAGCGCCCCGGTGCGCACACGCGCCCAGGCGAGAATCATGCCGACCACGAAGAGCGTGGCGAAATTCGTCACGAAGAACAGCGGATCGGTGAAATGCAGCAGGATCATTCCTAACAGTTTGAAGCCGGCGCCAGCGGCACCCGGATCGGCGATGGCCATTCCGGCCGGTGGTTCGAGGAAATGCAGGAACGCGAAAAGCAGCGAGGTGCCGATGCAGGCCGCCAGCGGGCGGGCGAAGCGCAGCCACAGTCCTAACAGCACGCCACGGAACAACCACTCCTCGACAAACGCCGCACCCGCCGCAGGCAGCAGGATTTTCGTCAGGATCTGGCCCGCCAGATGGACGTGGGGTCTCGCGGCATAGGCCCCGGAGGAAGTGAGGATGAAACCCATTCCGACCAGCAGGCTGCCGGAGATCAAGCAGCCGACGGCGATCTGGATCAAGGCCGCACGCCACGGCACCCGCACCCGCGCATCCGTGGAACCACCACCGGCATTCGAACGCAGCCGCTTGATCCGGCGGAACAGAAACGGCATGAACACCAGCGCCGAGAACATCAGCGAACGGCTGAAGAAACGATCAAACCCCGAGCGCCCGCAAGCCTCGCCGAGCCATACCAGGAAGCCCGGCAGCTGTTTCGCAGCGGCCGCATCGGCGAGATGCCTGCCAACCTGATAGACCCACGGCGAGATCAGCGCCGCCAGCAACAGAGAGCAGAACACCCAGACCACCGCGGCTCCAATCTCGGATTGTAGGAATCGTTTCACCGGCCGGTGATTTGAGCTTTCGGCTTGACGCTTGTCGAGAGCCGCTTCCGTGGAAATCGGCTTCACCGAGCGTGGCGGGAGTGCGGCCAAAAATGTAAAACATCTGCCTGAAATAAGGCGAGGACTGTCGAGTATTGACGAGTTACTCCACGCCGCAAGCTCCCGCCCAGTCTTGCGAGCGATCTTTGCAGAAAATTCATTACGGGTGCAGCTTGGCGAGAACACCGCCAGCAGGCTGGTCGCAAGTGGAAAAATTCAGAAGACGTGACAAAGGAAACCCATGGCATCTGGATGTGGTTTCCCATGGATTGCAGAACGCTTTCCACTGCTATGAACGTCCGATCCCAAACTCTATCCGCATGGGACTCTTGATTCATTCTGAAAGTCTGATGTGAAAGCCGCAATCAATCTGCTTGGCTCCGAAAACTGGTTTGGGCAGATTTGGTTCGTTCCCGGTGAATTTTGATTTCCAAAAATGCCATGAACCCGCCTGCGGAGAATTACAAGGATTCGCTTCTCCAAGCCCGTCACGAACTCATCGAACTACTCAAGGTCAGCACTCCGGCGTCGGCTGTCAGGGAACTTGAAAAAGCAGGCTGGTCAAGGGAATGGGCGTGCGCGGCGGTCGAAACCATCGAATACAAATACAACCCCGCCCAACTCACTCCGGACGCGCGGCGCAGTCAGGAAATCCGCGAGAGACTGCAGTCACATGCCGCCCTCGGTGCCGGCCTGTTCACCATCGGATTGGTGATATCGATAGGTTCTTTGGCGATCGCCCTGTCCGCAGGAGGACTCATCGTGATTGCCTACGGCGCGGTGATTGCCGGAGCTGGCATGTGGATGAATGCATACCCACAGCTCAAGCAATATCCCGATCGCCCCATGCCCAAGCATGTTCCTCCAAGGGACAAGCGGGTTCATGATTCAACGAACTTTTGATGCCCGCCGGCACGACTGACTCCGCATGCGCCAACGCCTCACGGCTGATGCGCTCTCCATGCTTGCGCCCGGCCCTTTTCAGTCCGTGATCGCTGGTCTGCATTTGTCGAATTGACCAACCGCGGGGCGTTTCCGAACATATGGGACCGTGCGTGTTGCAAGCCTTGTCTCCCTGATGTTCGCCCTGGTTGCCCCGGCCTTCGCCCGGCCGTGGAGCGATGACGTGATGTATTTCGTGATGACCGACCGCTTCAACGACGCGGACCCCTCGAACAACAATCCGCCGGGCTGTGATCCGGCGCTGTATGATCCGCGGCAGAAGGACATCTCCCGCTACTTCGGCGGGGATCTTCGCGGCGTCGAAAAGGCGGTGCAGGCGGGATATTTCAACGAGCTCGGCGTAACGGCCTTGTGGCTCACGCCCGTGGTGAAGAACGTCTGGCGCTCCGGCTACGACCTCGGCGGGTGGAAGACCGGCTATCACGGATACTGGGCGCAGGACTGGCTGGACATCGACCCCCACCTGACGAGCCACGTTTCTCTAACAGGCACGCCGTATCCCGACAACGCGGAGGGCCGGATGGAGCATTACCGGGACTTCGTAAAACTCGCGCATTCCAAAGGCATCAAGATCATCCAGGACGTGGTGCTCAACCATGCGGGGCCGGTTTTTTATTATGACGCGGACGGCAACGGTGTTTTCAACACGGACCGCAAGGAGGAATGGGTGCAGCCCTACAAGAAGGACGGTTTTTACGACATCGCGAAATGGGCGGACGTGCCGAAGTGGAACGCGGAGAAGGCCCAGCCAGACGGGCCGCGTGAGTTGTTAGGGATGAAGATCGCAACCAAGGGGACTCTCGCCCAGCTCGCCAGCTACGGCCGCAAGGGTTTTTCATGGGACAGTCTCGGCAAGACGGATGGCGAGGAGATCACCTGTGATTTCTTCTCGCTGCGCGATCTCTGGACGGCTCCGGACGGCGCCTACTTCGACGCGCTGGTGGACGAGTTCGTCGAGATCTATCAGTTCTATCTGACCACCGTGGGAGTGGACGGCCTGCGCATCGACACGGTGAAGCACGTGCACCAGGGGTTCTGGGACGCCTTCACGGAGCGGCTGCGCGCACGCCTGGGTCCCGCCGCGGCGGACAAGCTGTTGTTCGGCGAGATCTATGATGGCAACCCAGCGGTTCTGGGACGCTTCACATGGCGCTCGGACTGGCCGCGCCGCACCGAGCCGGAGCTGGACTCGGTGTTGGATTTCAACTTCTGCTTCAGTGCCCGTGAGTATCTGCGCCACGCCGGTAACGCGTATGGCTCGCCCGCAGCTCTGGAGAAGTCCTTGGCCATCCGCACGTCCAACGGCGATGGCGGCAGGCCGTTCTACAATCCGAACCCCGGAGCGGACGGTCTCAACTCGCGCCAGAAAATGATCACCTTCATCGAGAACCACGACGGACTGAACCGCTTCCGCGTAAACGGCGTGACCGAGCGCCGCAACCGCGTGGCGCAGGGGCTCGTCATGACGCTGCCCGGCATTCCCTGCCTGTATTACGGCACTGAATACGCGATGCTGGACGAGGGCGGAAAAGTCGGTGAGGACGGCGAGACCGGGCGCTTGATGTTTTATCCGAATGAAGGTGGCCCGTCGATGGAGGCAGTCGAAAAATCACCGTCTTTCACCGAGATCGCCGCGCTCGCGGCCTTGCGTGGCAGGTTGCCCGAGTTGCGGACCGGCAGTGTGGTGCCGCTGTGGGTGGACAGCGGTGCCGGCAGCGAGGATGACGGCGTGTTCGCCTTTGGTCGCGCGTCGGCAAACGGCGAGTCCTTCGTGGTGGTGGTGGTGAATGCTTCTGACGCGCCGCGCGTGACGGGCGTCGAAAACCAGGCGATGCAACTTCCTTCGTTTTTGAAGACCTCCGGCAAAGTCCTGCGTCCGGCGTTGGTCATCGGTGGTGCGGAGTCTTCGGAGAGTCCGGTTTTTGATGCCAGCGGGCCATTGCGGCTTCCTGTCCCGGCATCCAGCCTCGTGGTTTACGAGGCGGTCCCTGCGGAAAAGTAAGAATGCTGCCAGGGAATCCGCGGCAAGTACGGACAAACTACCGTTGCTCCGATCAAGGCCTGGCGGGGTTCGCCTGCCGAACCTCCACGGCCCCTGACAGCCCGGAAAGCCAAACCCAACCGGCTTGTTTCCGCAATGCCTATTTTTCCGGGATTTCACTTCACCGGACCGCGCAACTTGGTTCTGGTGAAGACCGCAACGCGGGTGTAATGATCCATGCATGAAGTTGAGCGGTTTGGGGCTCAAGGGGAAGTTTGTAGTGGCTCTTCTGG
Source organism: Verrucomicrobiaceae bacterium (assembly GCA_947372405.1). Next base: position 1,301 of record CANBTO010000106.1, on the reverse strand, counting down.
TGGCTGCCGCACTGCCGTTTCTTGTGGGTCTGGTGATCTTCGAAAGCACCGGCTACGAGCATCTGCTGGAGGAGCGGGGCCGCTTCCACCAGATGCAGGCCATGGCGATGGTCCGCTCTCTCGATCAGGCGTCCGAGGCGGAGGGCGGACGTTTGCGCGCATGGCTCTCGGCGGACGCCAGGTTGTTAGACCTGACGGTTGCCATCAACCGCGAATTCGCCGGACGTGACGCGGAGCAGACCGCGCTTGAAACCCACCGTCTCGACGAGGCCTGGTTGGCCTTGCCCGCCGGTGATCCGCAGGTGCGTGCGGCGCTTGAGAATCCCGGTTCCACCAGCTTGCGGAAATTCAACGCGCATTATCCGGAAGTGGCCGAGATTCTAGCCACGGACTCGCTCGGCCGGCTCATCGCCGCCACCGGCAAGACCAGCGATTTCGATCAAGCGGACGAGGCATGGTGGCAGACTGGCGCCAAGCTCGGCGATGGTGAGCAATGGACTGACGTGCTGCGGTTTGACGCAAGCTCCGGCGTCTTTTCACAGGACGTCGTTTTACCTCTGCATGATGGAGGGGCGCTTGCAGGTGTCGTCAAGATGTCGGTGGATGTCACCTCGTTGTTTGCACGCCAGAGCATCATCGGCGGCTCGTTTTTTGATCGCTGGGAAATCGTGCTGCCGGACGGCAGGATCCTTGCAAACTCTGAAAGCGGCTATGTGCCGATGAGCGACCGCTTGTCGAACGAGGCGATGGATGCGGTCCGTCTGGACACAAACGGCTGGGCGCTGGTGCGGGAAAATGAAAGCAAGCCGAGGATGCTGGGATTCGCCCGGATGGGTCCGCCCGGGAATTCAGCGAACCCCCATGTGCTGTTCTCCTCGCAACGTGACGATGTGGTCGGGCCCCTTAGGATCGCCTTTCTGGAGATCGGGGCGGCGGCATCCCTGATGCTCGCGGTTTTCGTGCTGCTGGGGTTCCACCTCATCCGTTCCAACATCCTCGCTCCTCTCTCCACACTTGCCCGCGCGGCACGCTCCATTTCCAATATCGCGAGGCTCCGTGAATCATTGCCGGGTGACGCTTCCGTCATCGAGCGGCAGCGGATGGATGCGCTCAACAACCTCGCCGCGATCCGCTGCATCCGCACCGGTGACGAGGTGGAGGCCTTGGCTGCGGATATCTCCGTCATGACCTCGAGCGTGATGGACTATCAGCGTGAAATGGAATCCGAGGTGGCCGCCAAGACGGCGGTCATCCGCGAGGATCTGGAACTGGCCAGGGAATTCCAGAACGCGCTTCTGCCG
>CANBTO010000105.1 GCA_947372405.1 Verrucomicrobiaceae bacterium | reverse complement strand
CACCTCGTCACGTTGGGCTTCACTCATGCCCGCGTGGCGGATGTCAACGCTACGGAGGATAAAACATCCCGACCAGGATCGTCACCCTCGAATGCCTATCCGCACCATGGCCATGACCCGCAGCGAAAATTCACGAAGATGATGTTTATAGGTGGACCCAGATTTTGGATTTGCAGTGGCCAAGGAGAGGCTAAAACATAGCCTGATCCAACCGGAAACCGAAAGAATGAAACCGATCCCAGATCCTGATACTCTATCGCTGTTAAACGCTATCTCCAACCCTGATCCATTCGAGCTGGAAACATGGCTGAAGCACCACGGATTTCCCACGGGCGACGAACCAGTCTGCCTCGCCGCGATTCCTTGCGAAAAATGGACAGAATTCTGCAAGGTGCTGCCGACCCCGGCAGTCCAGAGATACATTGAATCCGGCGATGTTCTGACCGATCACACTATCGACATGATGGAGTTGGCGCTTGAAAAAGCCTATCATACGGAAGCGCCATGGTGCATAGTAGCGATGCGGAACGGCGCTGAAAAAAACGGCGACCTTGGCGTTCAATATTTCTATCTGATCAAGGAGTGATACTTGCACAACGATTCCACTTCGATTTCATGGAGGCCAATCGCCTCACAGTGGCAACCGTTTGACGATCCGTGTGCCCTCCGTCAGGCAGGTGCCTTCCGCCGTCACCCAGAAGCACGGGATCGAGAACCGGGCATACATCTCGCGGGTCCGCGGGTTGCTCTCGATTGCGAGGTAGCGGGCGTGTTCGCCGTGGATCGGGAACACATCCTTTTTCAGCAGATGTTCTTTGATCGCCGGTGGATTCCACCAACCTTTGGGCGCGAAGCACGCATCCTGCGGACGCCAGCCGGTTTGTTCTTCGATGCGGTCGAGCGTCCTGATCGTCCAGGTTTCCGGGCGGGCAGTGATGAGCACGACCGTGTGCGGTCGCACGAGTTCCACCAGCCATTGCCGGTATTGCTCGTTTGCCATCCGCTTCTCCATGCGAACTGGCGTGGTGCCGTGTGCCGGATTATTGGCTACCAACGTGTAATTGAGGTCTAGCAGGATGATCATAGGGTAATCTGAAGACGTTGAGAGAAAGAGTCTATGGCGCATTGCGCGAGTCCCATGCGGGTGCCGTCCGGATACGGCAGGTTGAATTCAAACTCGATGGCCGCTCGCAGGCGGGCCGGATCGACAGGACGCGCCGACGCGCAGGCCGCGTTGATGTTGTTGGAAAAATCATCGACCTTCACCGAACGGAAGAACGTGCCGAAGAGATCCTTGAATTCGGCGACGGTGTGATACTTCTGAACCTTGGGCTTGTCCTGGAAGTCACCGATGCGGATGCCCGGTTCGTAGTCGAGACGGAACGCAATGTTGCCCGCGTTGGATTCGTTCATGAACGCCTTGCCATTCACTTGCCGCCAGCCGGATTCGCCTGCGGACGACGCGCAGGCATAGACCTTGGTGAACGGCTTGCACAGGGACGCGCAGAGACAGGCGATGTGCTCACGGTCTTCACGGAACGGCACGGAGTTCAGCACACTCGCAATGAAGATGCCCGAGATCATCGGCGCTGAAATCACCCGCCGTGGTGCGCACGCTGCGCAGGTCCATCCCTAACGGAACGGTCTTCACCTTGATCGGCGAGAGCCATCCCTGATTGACCAGATCGAGCAACGTCACCTCGCAGGCGATGTTCTCGAAATAGCATCCGAGGTTCTTCTTGTCGCCACGGTCTGGCGTCGCGCTCACACCCAGCACCTTCGCGTGGTCATGGAAATGACCGAGCGTGTTGAGGTAACTATCAGCCAGCGCGTGATGCGCTTCATCGACGACGACCAGGCCGAAGTGATCCCGCGGCCACCGCTCACGGCGCTTTTCACGCATGAGCGTCTGAACGGATGCAACAACGACCGGCGCGTCGAGTGACGCCCGCTCGTCACCCATCTCCACCTGAGCTTCGATGCGGGTGGATGCGCGGAGCTTGTCCACTGCCTGGGTGATGAGTTCCTCGCGGTGGGCGAGAATCAACGTGCGCTGGGGTTGGTAATCCTGTGCCAGACGGCTGAACAGGATTGTCTTGCCCGCCCCCGTAGGCAACACGCCGAGCTGGCGGTCGAATTCCTCAAAGCCCTTGTGGATGTCTTCTCGGGCCTTCATCTGATAGGCGCGAAGGCCCATTTTCGGCGAGTCGCTCATACGCCCCTCCTTTCAGCGGAGCGCTGCTCTGCCTTCTGAAGCTGATCCTTGACGGAAACCAAGGCAGTTTCTTGCGCGGCATACTTCTCGTCGCAGAGGGAAACCTCCAGAATATCTCCGAACAAGAATCCGGCTTGCGCGAATCGACGGATGGCGAGTTTGCAGATTTCATCCACATTCAACGGACTCGGTGATTCAATCTTCACCTTCGCCCCGTTTGAATTCACCAGATAGAAATACTTGTCGGGCGGCTGGGGCGGTTTTCGCAACGCCGGGTTTGGTCCGAACAACTCGGTATCGACGGCCCACATCACATAGTCGGCAGCTTCTCTGAGTTGGGAGAGGGCGGCCTGCGGATCGAAGGGTTGTTTCCCGGACGACCATGCGAATCGAAGACTCATGGGTTCGGACACCGCTGTGGCAAAGAATCCCGCCGCGCAAAGGGCGTCTTCCGCCGCCCGCAATGTGTTGATCACTTCCACGATGAGATCGGCATCCTTCCTGGTTAGGTTCTGAGCCATCGCCCACTGGCCGATCCGGATCGCAAGACTTTCAAATTTGGATTCAGAAGGGTTCGTTATCATTGCGGCGTGCGGGTTGGGGTTGAGTGACGGGCTTCGCGTCGCCGATGATCCAGGCGACAACCTTGTTGCGCTTCTTGCCGTTGTATTCCTCGACGGTGAGGCGGGCGGTGCCGGTGCGGCCGATGACGTGATCGGCTGTGACATCTGTCTCTTCGTCAGGTTCCACCATTTCACCGGTGGCTGCACGGAATGAATCGATCTTCCAGTAGGCCGACCGGACAAAGACGAGGAAATCATAGAGAAAACTGCCAGCGGATGTCTTGAGCTTCAGCTCGATCATCTCGTGGCCTCCTTTGCTGATCGTCTCGATTGCATCGACGACTTCGACTTCGTAATCGCCCGGTTCAACATGATCGGGACGTTCCTGTGGCATGGATGAGGTGTATGAGGGCATGGTCTTAGTTCTTTTTGGTTTTGGTTTGTTTGAGATAGGTGGAAGGCGCGGCGTGCTTCACCGACTCCTCCGGGAATGGTTTCTCGCTGGGCATCCGCTGGCTCCACAGGTCGCGGAACTTCGAGGCTGATAGATTGCCGTAGGCCGCGAGCACCGGGCCGAAACCCATCGCGGAGATGTGGTGGCCGACCGTTTCGCAATCGACGAACTCGCTGCCCTTGCGCGTGACGAGCTTCCAACCAGGAATGTCGCCGCCGGTCTTGAGTCGTTCGGTGGCGATCTGCTTTGCCCGGTCGCGGAAATCCTCGACCACCGCGCAGGCTGATAGAAAACGTCCGAGCTTTTCCGGATCAGCGAGCAGCGCGTCGAAATCGAAACCGGGTTCCGTGACGGTCAATGTCTCACCGACCATCGCCAGCCGCGCCGGACAAGTATCCGCCTTGGCGCACCAAGAGCAGTATTCGCAGGGATTCGGCTTCTTGGCCGGATCGTGGAATGCCTTTACGACCTGATCGACGATGGCGTGAGCCTCCTCGTAGGTGAACCGATAGGTTTCGATCTCCCGCTGGTCGCAGAACAACAAATGCGCCGTCCACGACGAGGCGAAGTGCGCGCCCATCAAGCCGAGGGCATAGGCCGCCATCTGTTCGCGGTAGTTCCGCCGCGCACCGGTCTTCAGATCGAAGTGGGTGAACTTCATCGGAACGATGGCATCCGCCGTGCCGGTGAGATTGAGAATCTTCACGCGGCAGTCGTCCTCGCGGGCAAGAACGCGCTCGCGGCCCGACATCACCCGCACCATCGAGACCGACCAGGAAACGGCAGCGATCTCGTCAGCCGTCAGCTTGTTGGCGATCACGAAACGTTCTTCGAGGCCGAGCAGTTCGGCGCGGAACGCGGTGTCTAGCAGAGTGCCGCGCTCGGCGGCAGGGCCGGCCACGGGATTGCTCTCGTAGCACGGACATACCGCGAGCTTCGGCAGGTTGGATGGACGAAGGGCGCTCACGGCGTACCCTCCTTCTCCTTGACCCATTCCGCCACAGCGGCGACGAAACGATCAGGCTCACCTAACATCCGGGCGGCGTATGCCGGATCCAGATTGTCGATGGATTCGAGCGGGCCTTCCTGCGTGTAGCCGAGCTGGCCGCGGGCGATCAAAAAATCGACCACGTTGGCCATGTCCGCCTTGTGCTGGAACGCGGCGAAGACCCGGTCGGTCAACGACGGGGCCGGTTCTGCGGCTTCCGGTTTTGCGGCGACGGAGCCCCCCGACTCCGCCACCGCGCCGAACACCGGGGCCAGAGCCTCGATGGTGAACGGAAGCTTGTCCGGGAGACCATGGCGATTTTTCGCGTCATAAGCCGCCGTATGAGTGGCGAACAACACGCGCTCCTTGCCGCCGACCCCACGCATCTTGCCGTTGTCCTTCTCGGCGACTTTGGTGACGTAGTTCGCGAAGAGCACCACGTCGGCCCATTCCTTGAGCAGCGGCGCGACCGATTTGCTCAGTTTCAGTTCGAAGCGGTCGTAACTACCCGCTTGGTCGGGAGCCTCGAATTTCTTCACCGTCGCGTGGGCCAGGAAAACGACGTGCATCCCGCGGGCAAGCAAGGCATCGAGCGAGTTGAGGAACCGGGCGAACTCTTCGGTGAGGATGACCCAGCCTTTGCCATACCCGAAATCCTCGATGGATTCCTTGTGGGACTTCCGGCACAGGTGCTCGGCCAGTCGTTTCTCTAACCAGTCCGCAGTGTCCACGACCAGCGTCTTGAACGGATGATCCGCCTTCGCGAGCTGGGTGACGGTGGCAGTGATTTCCTCCCAAGTCGCCACCGCATCGAAGCGGGCGACATCGAGGTGGTGGGTGCCGCCTTCGGTATCGAGGAAGACGGGGTCCGGTGATTGGCCGGCGAGCGTCGATTTTCCGACGCCTTCAGGTCCGTAGATGACGACCTTCTGAGGTCGGGGGATTCGGCCCCGGCGGATGGCCAGGGGACTGGTGGATTTGGTGTTGGTTTGCATCTGGCGAATGCGGCGGGGTGTCAATTGACCGCCGTCACCCCCTTGCCCGGACATGTCCGGAAACAGTCCGGAAAAGTGTCCGGGATTCCCTCAAACCATTGATATACAATGGTAAAAATTTCTGAGATTTTTCAGGCCAGGTTCCGGACATGTCTGAAGATCCCAAAAGCCGTCCGGTTTTTGGCATGCCCATCGTCCATCCGGAACAATGTTTTGGGTTTCCGAAATATCCCGGAGTCACTCAAGGGATTCATTTTCCGTGGGTTCAAATTTTCGAGTTCACAAGGCACGCATTTTTTGTTCATAAGAACACTTAATCACTTGCCGCGTATGCCTTCGATCCGCACTCCTCGCATTGTCCGCCCTGGCGTTCTTTCCAACCTGAAACCGTCGAGCATCTTCTCCCTCCTTTCCCCCTTCGCCGCTTACTTCGCGGCGCGGGGTGCCCCGCTGAATTGCCTCGACGCTCACAAACCTATTCTCGACGAAATCGTGTCGGTCATCACGTCGCCGGTGGAATCCACTCCATCCGAACTCGTTGAACGCTTGGAGCTGTTAGATCTCGTTTCCGATCCCCAGAGCGGCATCAATTTTGAGGACGGCTATGAAGCGCTCGTCAAGCGCCTGAGAGAAAATGACGACAGCGATGAGGATCTGGCGGTCAAGATTCTCATCCACGCGCCGGACATCGCCTGGCGGGAGTTCGACCGTCAGGCCCTGCAAGCGAAGCGCTCGCTGGCATCATTCACCCACAACCCTGTCTTGAAGTTCCTGCCACCCAACGAGCATCGCATCGCTCAGTTAGAGCACCTGCTCGGTCCATGGTTTGAGGAGAACGCCCGATCCGGGATCTGCCGCATCCACGTCCGCAAGGAGCCAAGCGGCACTTCGTTCGTCATCCGGCACGGCGACCTGCTCAAGCGCATTGGCGTTTTTGACGAGGATGGCAGTTCATCGTCGAAAATCCTTCGTCCCGAGCGGGTAGACGTCGCCCACTACCGCCACCTCACCGGCGAATGGCAGATTTCAGGCATTGGCCGCCGTTTGCAGGAGTTGTATCGCCAAGCATTCGGCGCAGTCTTCCACGCGTCCTCCAACGCCCTCGTTCACTCCAAGCGCTACTCGCTCGAACCGCTGCGGGAAGGCCCGTCTATCCTCAAATGCGACCCCGCATCGCGCATCCAGTTTGCCGATCTGGCGTGGATCAAGATCGAGCTGCCCAGCGGCAACCAGGTGCTCATCACCCGAGGCAACATCTTCTCCGGTATCGCGGAATTGAGCCCATTACTCCTCCGAAGCGCCATCCTCCTGGAGGCTCGAATCGACTTCAAGATCGCCACCAAACGCCGGCTCGTGCCGGTGATCCTCACCCCGCACCGCGATAAAATTTCCGGCCTGCACCTTGATGACGCCATTGAACCGTGGCTCGCCGAGCGCGGCTTTTCCAATCACAGCCATGAGACCATCATTCTGGAAAGCGCTTGAGGCACTCGGGGCCTCTGGCTCGGCCATCTGCAACTGGCGCCATCACCTCGGTGACGATTGGGAAACCTGTGTCCCATTTCTGAAACCGACCGGAAATCCGGGACGGTGTGTCATCGACCCGCGACACCCGCTGCGGATGCTCGAACTGATGGTGGATGGCGACGAGGATTTCGTGGCGGTGGATGGCGTCCCACACCGCCCGCCGCCCTGCTCGATCTCGCCTTCGCCCTTTACCAAAAACGGCGCGTCAATCCCGATCACACCATCGACTTCCTCGGCACCCCATGGCCGATCACCGCCACCGCGCGCAAATCCGTCGGCATCATCCACCATCCCGGCCAGCGCTTCTGGGTCGTGGAAACCCTGCCCGACCACCGCCAGCCCATCTGGCCCAACATCCTCGCCGAATACTCCCTCTGAACATTCAATTAAACCTGTCCAGTTTTGCTCCCGCAATTATTCCAGTTTTGAACCACTGCCGACAATCGTATCAATCGTTCTTGCGGCGGGGATTGCTTTGGGTGCGGGCAAATGAGGCCAATGTTTCCAGCCCGCAATTTTCCAGCTTGTTCCACGGAATGAGAGCGTCGGGCTCGATTTCCAATTGTGCCAAGGCGCGGCGGCAGGCATGGGTGCCGAGGATTTTCTTGAGGAGTTTGATTTCCTTGAGGATGGCGCGATCGCCGAGCTTTTCCGCGTCTGCCTCGTCGATGAGGAGAGTCAGGTATTCTGGTAGAATCAGGGCGAGCATCCAAACATGGCGCGCGTCCTGGCGGTCGCTTTGGTCCAGACCAAGAAGACAATGGCACTTGCTGCGAAAGAGAAAGATCGGATCCATGACCTTGATGCCATTAAATACGGGGGCCCGCTCGCACAACCGACCAAGCTCTTCTTGGCGGATTCCATAAACTCCGGACAGCAGGTCAACGACACGAAGCGGTGCGTGCTGCAGGGTCAATATCCCGAGTTGTCCGTCGGCTGGGGAAACTCCCTGAACCAGTCGGTTACTTTCTGTCTTTTGAATCTCAGTCCAAGCCCGGGGGCTCACCCAAATATCACAGTCTTTTGATGTGAATGGGCGGAGTGCCTGGAGTTCTTTCGCGTCACCTTTTCGGTCGAAATAATCCGCCCAGAAATTGACTGCTTGGCCACCAAACAGGAATTGCTCCGGGCACCGGGCCAAGAGCGACTGTAGAAAACCCAAATAGTCTTCAATGCCTGACACCCGGTCGGTCACTTTCCAACGACTGAGGAAAGATTCGAAAATCGACCCTTCTCGAAAAATTCCGGCGGGAAAATCGAATTCTCACGCTGAATGACCTCAGGGCTTTCGCCTTTTTCCAAGCGCAGACGATCCTCGCGGCGCGAGGCCATCTTCTCGGCGGCTCGGCTTTTCAGGTTGATGCTCTTGGGCGGTTTCATCAGAAGAAATGAGTTGGATAGGGGTGGTGACGACGCAATGACCCTACCGAAAATACGGTCGTTTGTCAATTTTCTGACCGTTCTTGATCCCGAAGCCCGCACGTCTCCTTCGACGCCCGTGGTTGACGATGACTGAACAAAAGGTGTGCAGCACCGATTCCGGATTCCAGCCTTCCTTCAACTCCATGCCATGTGCTCGGATTCCACGAGGGAGCCAGACAGCAGGGCGGAGATGTCGATGAGAAGCTGAAGATGGGAAACACGACCCTGACCGCCAATCGAAATCGGCGGCTTGAGTGGGGGCGTGCGATTCACGCAATTGGATCCAGACAGACCGACCGCCGCTGGCACTTCTGGCAGACGGGATTATTGACGTCCAGATCGCCTAGGAGTCGCTGGCAGATTAAATCTCAGGTATCTTCCGCTCATGGTAAGAACCTTGTCGTTGCCGTGGGGGCCGATGCCGATCTCAATCGTTTCCTCGGGATGTCCCTCGATGTAACGGATTTTTCATGGCTGGTTTCAGCGGGCCGGGCTGAAGGTTGCAGTGAAAAGCGCAAGTGCTTGCGCTGCAGTCGCGGATTTGGCTGCGGCGATGAACGAAACCAGCCGCGGATGAATCTCGGTGAAGCTGCGGCCGGCGAGTGGGATCACTAACGGATTCGCTTCTATTGGAAGAAGCGTCACGCTTTCCGGTTCGCAAGCAAAACCGGTTTTCAGCAGCAGCGTCAACCCGTGGATCTGGCGCTGCCAGACGGAGAAACCCTGCGGTTCTGCACGCTCCTTGAAGCGGAAGCCAAGGAGCGACAAGCGGCTGAGGATTTCCCGCGGCGTCCGAGCCCCGAAAGGAGAAAGCGGAGAAAGCAGATCGTTCACGCCCGGCGGCAATTGAAAGCCTACATTGAAGATCGCACCACGACATTTGGAATCATTTGTGTCCACCAGCGTGAGCGTCGATCCGAAGGGAGTGCCGCCGCTGGTGACCAATCCGTCGAGCAACGGCCGGATGATGGCGAAGGCTTCTGCGTGGAAGTTCGTGGGTGACAGCACCCAAATCAACGAAATGCTCACTCAGATCGAATCATTTCCCGGCATCCTGATTGCCTCCACCAATCTGATCGACCAACTTGATCCCGCGAGCATGCGCCGGTTCGACATCAAGCTGCACTTTGGCTATCTCCTCCCGGAACAAGCCGGTCGCCTGCTGGTCTCCTACTGCCGGAATCTCAGTCTGCTGGGTAATCCTATGGAGAACATCATCCAATGTGCGAGCATACTTGGTGCCACCCACAGATTGCTGGTGGTCACCGGGGCCGGCATTTCGGCGGAGAGTGGCATGCCGACATACCGCGGGCCGAATGGAGAGTATTCCAAGAATCCCGGTAGGATCGGTGAGCCATATTGGACAGAACCACGTCGCATCCAGAAAACGCAGGCTTGGTTTGGTGTTATTGGGTTCCAGCCTGAGCCCTTCAATCGTCAGGGCGCGACAGAAATCCCTGGAGTGAAGCCTGCTGTTGTAGGAAAATCGTTGCAGCTTTTCAGCCACGCTGGTGTCGCGCGCCAACCATGCGAGGCACCAATGAAGAAGAAACAGCGTGGTGAAGCGCTGCTGCCCATCGTAGAGGGTCATCTCATCCCTGTCCGCAGCACCGAAAACCAATCCGAGATCGACCGGTTCAGCGGCATTCTTTAGTGAGTCGATCAGTTCTTTGACGAGTGTGGTGCGGACCTCCTTTGCGGCCTTGTCATCGCGCCCGTGGGCATAATCGCGCTGGATGCGGGGGATACGAATACCGAGGCGTTCTGGGCCTGACAGGATTTCCCACAGTGTCCGCTTGGGGATGCTACACATGGTTCGGGCTTCCTTTCTTCGTGGTGAATTCAAGAGCCTCACTGATTCTCTTCTTGTAGGCCTCCCGATCGTTGGAATCCCAGAGGATCAAATCTTCGGGTTCGCCTGAGTATCCCTTTAGGAAAACCCGAACAGTGGCAGGGGGCACGAAATATTCTGCGCATTTCTCGAATTCCAGAATTTTGCTGCGCTTCTGATGGAAATAATCGTTGGAAAGCGAGCTGTTTTCCCTGCCTCCCAGTAGCGCGAGGTTCCAGACTTTATTGAGGTCTTCTCCAATTGGATTAGGCAGCATTGTTTTCAAGTCATCGTCTAGTCGCTTGGCATTCAGCCTGATCGTTTTCAAGGTATCGGGGTCGGAACCATCTTTCAGTGTGAGTCCGCTAATCTGACCTAATAACTCCTCGATTTTTTTTGTGGCTTCCGACTGATTCATAGGCTCTAGGTCGGTCTGTTTTTTCTTCAAATGATTCAATAGTGTCGTGCATCCAGTTTTCCAGTATTCGAGCTGCTTATTGTTCGCCTCTTCCGGTGAGCTTTGTGCATGGATGTGTTCGAGACTCCAGGTGCCAACTGAAGCGTGGCGGGCGAATGGGTAGTCAGTGCCAGGCGGCAGGGTGTCGATATTGAACCAGAGCAGCAGGTCTTGCAGGTAGGGTTTGTCCTTTTCGTTCTCGTATGACGCATCCTGCCATTGATTCGAGTTGCGGGGTGGAGTCAGTATGACTTTGACTTGCTCTGAAAGCCATGTACGAAACGCGGGTCGACCTTGCTGGAAGCTTCTCCACAGATCGCCGAGATCAACCCCATTGCCGGTCCTCGACCAGCGCAGGAAGCCGACACTATGGCGAATTTTCCTGTCGTAAAACCATTCCTGCAAGGTGAGAAAGCAGTGCCTGATTTTGAGCCATTTATTCTCTATCTCTGCGAATTCGTTCGATTTTGGAAAGCTGTCGAAGTAACCCTTGCCGGCAACATCATCGTTCGCGGATGGGTGGAGTAGCTCGAATAGAAGTGCATTGCGATTCGGAGCTACTCTCACATTTTTTGAGGGATTAAGGAAGTTCCAGAAATCCTCGTCATGAAAGGCGGATTCCATTTGGTCCCATTCCGCAGCTATTTCTTCTGGAGTGCGGCATTCCATTTTTGGATTAAAGTTGGCTAGAAACCGTGCCTTCAGCAGTTCACATGGACTTAAATGGATTTTCCCGGTATTGAAGCGGAGAAATTCCGATGACCCGTTTTCAGAATCAACCTCGTGCCAGATTACGGTCGTGCGGCATAGGATGGCTGATTTCATTGAATGGATCCTTGGAGGCGATTCACCAAACCATGTTTTGACAGTCAGCCAGGCATTGACGATGTGGTGGTTGTCCACGGTGTCCACGGTGGACACGGTGTCCAGATCCTTCTTGTCACCCTTGAGGTTCATCCAATCTTCTCCACACGTGATCCTGTTTTCCAGGTGTGTGAGGTGAGCTAGATTTCTGGACCATCAACCGCGAGAATAAGCACCAGATGAATCAGAAACCGCGCAAGCGATACACCCCCGAGTTCAAAGCCCAAGCCGTCGAACTTCTCGAAACAGGCAAACCCGTCCCGCAGGTTGCCGAGGAA
>CANBTO010000104.1 GCA_947372405.1 Verrucomicrobiaceae bacterium | reverse complement strand
GAACTGCCCGGACCAGGTGTTGCGCCCATCGATCACCCAGCACGGGCTGGCGGGTTTTCTCCAACCCTATCAGGACTTCACGGTCGCATTCTGTTCCTACAACTGTTCGAACTGTTCACAGATCTGTCCCACCGGAGCGATCCAACCGATCACCATCGAAGAAAGGCGCACCGTGCGCACCGGCAAGGCCGAGTTTTTTCAGGATCGCTGCGTGGTCAAAACCAAAGGCACCTCATGCGGCGCTTGCAACGAACATTGCCCCACCCAGGCCGTCCACATGGTGCCTTGGAAAAACGGACTGACCATCCCTGAAGTCGATCCGGACCTGTGCATCGGCTGCGGCGGATGCGAGTTCATCTGTCCCGTGCGACCAGCGAAGGCGATTGTCGTCAACGGGCTGAAAGTCCACGAACGCTCGAAAGCCGTGGTGCTAGGCAAGGAAAACACGGTTCGGAAAATGGAGGAGGAATTCCCGTTCTGAAAACTTGCGCCACCCTGAATCTGGTTCCAGTCTGGCTTTGAAATTGCCATGGAGTCGCCCGCCACCGATCAATGCCGCCGCAAAAGCGTAGAGGAAATCCTCGTTTCCTGCGGCAGCGTGCTTGTTGCCTGCTCGGGCGGAGTGGACAGCGTGTTGCTCGCCGCTGTGGCCGCGAATGTGCTCGGCAATAACGCCGTGGCTGCCACTGCGGTTTCACCAAGTCTCGCAAGTGGCGAACTCGAAGATGCCCGTGAAGCGGCCCTCGCCACGGGAATCCGCCACATCGAGGTGCCCACCGACGAGATTGAAAATCCAGCATACGCGGCGAATGCGCCGGACCGCTGCTTTCATTGCAAAGACACCGCTTATGGCACATTCACCGCTCTAGCCGCCCGTGAGGGGATCGCAGTGGTCGTCGATGGCACCAACGCTGATGATTCCGGTGACTATCGACCGGGAAGACGTGCCGCCCGCGAGCACGGCGTGCGCAGTCCGCTCGCCGAAGCCGGCATGACCAAGAATGAAATCCGCGAGTGGGCGCGCGAACTCGGTCTCGCCGTCTGGGACAAACCCGCCGCCGCATGCCTCTCTTCCCGCGTGCCATACGGTTCACCGGTGACACTGGAAAAACTCACCCGCATCGACAAGGCGGAGTCCGCCCTCAAACAACTCGGTTTCCGCCAGTGCCGCGTGCGCGACCACGGCACCGTGGCCCGAGTGGAGATCGAATCCGCGCTGCTGCCGCACCTGATAGAAATGCGCCAGGCAGTGGTCGATGCGGTGAAGAACGCCGGATTCAGCTACGTATCACTTGATCTCGAAGGCTTCCGCTCCGGCAGCATGAACGAGGTGATCCAGACCAGCCATGTGTGAACCGAACCACAGCACGCTCGATCCCGGACGTCTTGCGCGGCAGGGGTTTCCGGAAATCGTCTATTGCGAGGGCAAGACCGCCGGACAGATCGCCGACAATCTCCGCTCACTGGCGGATTCTAACGGCCGGGCCTTTGGAACGCGTCTGCCTGCTGACCGCGCCAAGGAGGTGCTGGCGGTTCTGCCGGACGCGGAATATGACGCGATGAGCCGCACGATCTCCATCGGCGCGATGCCGCCTGCGGGTTCCAGTGTGGTGGCACTGGTCACCGCTGGCACGTCCGATCTAGCGGTTTCAGCGGAGGCTGCGGCCACGCTCGCCTTTCTCGGTCATCCGGTAAATCATTTCAACGACATCGGAGTGGCGGGCATCCACCGTCTGCACGGTCGCATCGATGAAATCCGCGCCGCATCCGTCGTGATCGTCGTCGCCGGCATGGAAGGTGCCTTGCCAAGCGTGGTGGGAGGACTTGTTTCCGCTCCCGTCATTGCGGTGCCCACCAGCGTGGGCTACGGGGCAGCATTCGAAGGACTCGCCGCTCTGTTAGGCATGCTCAACTCCTGTGCTTCCGGACTCACGGTCGTGAATATCGACAACGGCTTCGGCGCGGCGATGGCCGCCCACCGCATACTTTCCCACAACAACACCCCATGAAAACCGCCTATTTCGACTGCATCGGAGGTGCCAGCGGCGACATGCTGCTGGGCGCGCTCGTCGATGCCGGACTTCCCGCCGCGGCTCTCGAAGCCGAGCTCGCGAAACTTCACATCGCCGATTTCCACCTGCACTTCAGCAAGGTTTCGAAAAACGGCTTCGGTGCGACCAAGGTGGACGTGCACGCCCACGACCACGCGCCGGAACGCCACCTCCGCGAGATCCGTGAGATTGTGGAGAAGTCCAGTGTTTCCGAAAAAGTCAAAGAACGCGCACTGCGGGTCTTCACCCGGATCTGCGAGGTGGAGGGCGGCATCCACGGCATGTCCGTTGATGAAGTGCACCTGCATGAGGTCGGTGGCGTGGATGCCATCGTCGATGTCGTCGGCGTGCTGGCGGGTGTGGAGTTGTTAGGGATCGAACGCGTCGTTGTTTCTCCGCTGCCGATGGGCCGAGGTTTCATCAAGGGTGCGCACGGCCAGATTCCCCTGCCCGCTCCGGCGACGGTCGGACTGCTCAAAGGTGTGCCGGTTTATGGATCGCCGATCGAAAAAGAACTCGTCACTCCCACCGGCGCGGCGTTGCTGGTGGAACTGGCTGATGCGTGGGGACCGCTGCCGGCGATGACCTTGCGCGAGGTCGGCTACGGTGCGGGCACCCGGGACATGGTGATCCCGAACGTGCTGCGACTTTTGTTAGGCGATTCATCCGCCACCGGTCCGTGGATGACCGAAACCATCACCGTGCTTGAAACCCATCTCGACAACGACCGCGGCGAAACCATCGGCCATGCGTTCCAGAAGTTGATGGCCGAAGGCGCGCTCGATGTCGTTTCCATCCCCGCACAAATGAAAAAAGACCGGCCCGCCCATGTGGTCAAAGTGCTGGCGAAACCCGAGGACGCGGACCGCTTGGAAAAGATCCTGTTTGAGGAAACCTCGACGCTTGGCATCCGCCGCAGCGACACGCGGCGTGACGCGCTGCACCGGCACTTCGACACGGTGGAAACCCGCTTTGGAACGATCACCGTGAAGATCGCGCATCTGCCAAGTGGCGGACTGCGAGCGACTCCGGAATACGAGGAATGCCGCAAAGCCGCCGAGAAACACGGAGTTTCATTGCATGCGGTGACGCATGAGACGGAACACGCGGCGGCTCACAAGTTCGGGATTCCGCATTGACGTGAGTGGCGATCTTTCGAGCGCCTATGATTCCTCCAACAACTCGCGGAAATATTCGATGGTGGCGTCGAGTCCTTGTTCGAGCTGAATTGTCGGTTTCCAGCCGAGTTCCTTGCGGGCGAGGGTGATGTCCGGCTGGCGCTGTTTCGGATCATCACCGGGCAACGGGAGATGAGTGATTTTCGAAGGACCACCAACTTTTTTCAGGACGAGTTCGGCGAGTTCGAGCATGGTGAATTCGCCCGGGTTGCCGATGTTGACCGGGCCTGTTAGGGACGGGTGGTTCATGAGGCGGATGAAGCCTTCGATCAGGTCGTCCACGTAGCAGAACGAGCGGGTCTGGGTGCCATCGCCGTAGATCGTGAGATCCCTGCCCTGCAGGGCCTGGACGATGAAGTTGGAAACAACGCGGCCATCGTCCGGCAGCATGCGCGGGCCGTAGGTGTTGAAGATGCGCACCACGCGGATATCGACCTTGTTCTGGCGGTGATAGTCGAAAAAGAGGGTCTCAGCGCAGCGTTTTCCCTCGTCGTAACACGAGCGAATGCCGATGGGGTTGACGCTGCCCCAGTAGGATTCCGGCTGCGGATGGACTTCCGGATCCCCATAGACCTCGGAAGTGGACGCCTGGAACACGCGGGCACCGAGACGTTTGGCGAGCCCGAGGCAGTGGATCGCACCCATCACCGAAGTCTTGGTGGTCTTGATCGGGTTGTGCTGGTAATGCGGCGGCGATGCCGGGCAGGCGAGGTTGTAGATCTGATCGACCTCGAATTTGAACGGCTCCGTCACATCGTGGCGGACGAGTTCGAAGTAGGGGTTGCCGAGCAGGTGGGCGATGTTGCGTTTCCGGCCGGTGAAGAAGTTGTCCAGACAGATGACCTCGTTGCCTTCGTTGAGGAGGCGTTCGCAAAGGTGTGAGCCAAGAAATCCAGCCCCGCCGGTGATCAGGATGCGCATGTCTGGAAACGAACAGGAATTGGCCTTTGACGCAAGGATCGATCCCTGATGGGCCGCAGGGGAACTGCCGTCATCGCGTTAGTTCAAATTTTATTGAACAACCATTCCAAGGACCTACAATACGCAACCATGAACCATCCTCAGGAAGGCTCCCCGCAGGAAATGCATCCCTTGGAACGCCAGGTGGTGGCCGTTTTCGTGGATGGAGTGCGGGTGCTCGGCCTGCCGAGGTCGATCGGTGAAATCTACGGGCTGCTGTTCATTTCACGAACTCCACTCTCGCTGGACGATCTGGTGCGTAGGCTCAACATCAGCAAAGGCTCCGCCAGCCAGGGCCTGCGGATGCTCAAGAGCCTCGGAGCCGTGCGCGAGACGGATGGCAACGGCGGAGCCGAAAGGCGGACCTACTATGAACCCGCCGTTGAACTCAAGAGGCTCGTCGGTGGATTCATCCGCGAACAGATTCGGCCGCATCTGGACAGCGGCAAGGCGAAGATCGGCATTCTGGCGGAAACCACCAGCGAGGTGGAGGATCCGGAACACCGGAAATTTCTCACCGAGCGGGTCGAACGCCTCGACCACTGGATGCGCAGTGGCGGCAAGGTGCTGCCCATCCTTCAAAAGATTCTCGGCCAATGATTTCCAAGGGCGAAAACTTCCCGGAATGGTTCTGCGTGAGGACGCAGACAAAGCGCGAGCATATTGCGGCCGGGCACCTGCGCGACGTCGAGGGCGTGGAGGTTTTTTGTCCGCGCCTGCGCTACCGCAAGGCCACCCGCCGCGGCAAGATCTGGTGGATGGAGGCGCTTTTCCCGGGATACATCCTGGCGAAATTCAACCTGAGCGAGATGGAAAGGGCCGTGACCTTCTGCCAAGGCGTGCGCGGACTGGTTCGCTTCGGTTCGGAAATCCCGGCTGTCCCAACCGCATTCGTGGAATCCCTGAGGAAGGAGGTCCGCAGCCGAGCTGAATCTGACGAAGAGCTTTTCTCCGTATCACCGGTCATCGAGGCCGGCGACGAGGTCGAAATCGCCCATGGCCCGTTACAGGGCATGCGCGGCACCATCGTCTCAGTGGCCCCCGCAGTCGAGCGCGTCAAGATTCTGCTGGAGTTTCTCGGACAACCCCACGCGGTGGATGTGGACCTTTTCTCCATCCTTCTGCCAAGACGGCCGATTCCTTAAAATCCAATGTTTCCCCACGAGATCCGATATCACAGGCTGAAACCATCCTGCTGAGACGACACGCCTTTGCAAAAGGCCATCGGATCCCGTGATCATCCACCCGGCTCATTCCAACCCAAGGTTTCCCTCCTCACGGAGAGATCGACCAAGGGCGGCAGCGTGGCGGGAAACAATTGCCTGCTGGAAACAACAATCCCCGTGAAAAAGCTCTTCATCGCAGGACATCGTGGCATGGTCGGCTCCGCTCTTGTTCGCGAGGCGGTGAAACTGGGAGGCTTCGAGATTCTAACAGCTTCCCGCGCGGAACTCGATCTCTGCGACCAGCGCGCCGTGTTCGAATGGCTGGCCTTGCGGAAACCGGACATCGTCATCATCGCCGCAGCCAAGGTGGGAGGCATCCACGCGAACTCCACCTACCCCGCGGATTTCATTTACGAGAACCTCGCCATCGCGACGAACCTCGTGGAAGGCAGCCGTCGCGCGGACGTGCCGCGCGCCCTGTTCCTGGGTTCCTCCTGCATCTACCCAAAAATGGCCCCGCAGCCGATGTCGGAAGACTGCCTTCTGACATCACCATTGGAAACCTCCAACGAAGCCTACGCCATCGCCAAGATCGCCGGACTGAAACTCTGCCAGCACTACCGGTCCCAGCACGGCCTGACGTATCACAGCGCCATGCCCACCAACCTCTACGGCCCCGACGACAACTATCACCCCGAAAACTCCCACGTCATTCCCGCCCTCATCCGCCGCTTCCATGAGGCGAAGGAACGCGGGGACTCCTCTGTCACCATCTGGGGCACCGGCACCCCGCGTCGCGAGTTCCTGCACGTGGACGACCTGGCAACAGCCTGTATCCACCTGCTGGGCCTGGAAAACCCGCCGGACTGGGTCAATGTCGGCACCGGCAGCGACGTGACGATCCTCGAACTTGCGCGGATCATCGCCGAGGTCACCGGCTTCAACGGGGAAATTCTCACCGATCCAGTGAAACCCGACGGAACTCCGCGCAAGCTGCTGGACATTTCGAAAATCCGGGCCACCGGCTGGCAGCCCGCAGTTTCCTTCAAGGAAGGTCTCGGCGCCGCCTATCAGGATTTCAAGGCATCGCTCGCTGACGGAGCCGCAAGGCTCTGACGATCGCGAATGAACAACGTTCGGAAGCCGGCATTCCATCCACAATCTCAAATCCACAAACCACAATCCTCCATGAAACGCGCGCTCATCACCGGCATCACGGGTCAGGACGGCTCCTATCTGGCCGAGTTCCTTCTTGAAAAAGGCTACGAGGTCCACGGCATCAAGCGCCGGGCATCGCTCTTCAACACCCAGCGGGTCGATCACATCTACGAGGATCCCCACGTCGAGAACTCCCGCTTCCGCCTGCACTACGGCGACCTCACGGACAGCTCGAATCTAACACGCATCCTCAGCGAGATAAGACCGGACGAGGTTTACAACCTGGGAGCGCAGTCGCACGTCGCCGTTTCCTTCGAGGCTCCCGAATACACCGCGGACGTCGATGCCATCGGCACGTTGCGCCTGCTGGAGGCCATCCGTTTCCTGGGCATGGAGAAAACAGCGCGTTTCTATCAGGCATCCACTTCCGAGCTCTACGGACTCGTGCGGGAAATCCCTCAAACGGAAACCACGCCCTTCCACCCGCGTTCTCCCTACGGCGTCGCCAAGATGTATGCCTACTGGATCACGGTGAACTACCGCGAGGCCTACGGCATGTATGCCTGCAACGGCATCCTTTTCAACCACGAGTCGCCGCGCCGTGGCGAAACCTTCGTCACGCGCAAGATCACACGTGGCGTCGCCAACATCGCGCAGGGACTTGAAGCGTGCCTGTTCCTGGGAAACATGGATTCGCTCCGCGACTGGGGCCACGCGAAAGACTACGTCCGCATGCAGTGGCTGATGCTCCAGCAGGAGAAACCCGACGACTTCGTCATCGCCACCGGCAAGCAGATTTCCGTCAGGGAGTTCGTCCGCATGAGCGCGCGCGAAGCGGGGATCGAGGTGGAATTCCATGGCACCGGCGAGGAGGAAACCGCCATGGTCCGATCAGTCATCGATTCCACCAAAGCTCCCGCAGTGAAACCCGGCGACGTGATCGTCCGTGTGGATCCCCGCTATTTCCGTCCGGCCGAAGTTGAGACTCTGTTAGGAGACCCATCGAAGGCGAAGGCCAAACTTGGCTGGGTGCCGGAAATCACCGTGGAGGAGATGTGCGCCGAAATGGTCGCAGCCGATCTTGACACCGCCCGCCAGCACGCGCTGCTCAAGTCGCACGGGCACCATGTGTCCGTCTCGAAGGAATAGTTGCCAGACCAGTC
Source organism: Verrucomicrobiaceae bacterium (assembly GCA_947372405.1). The sequence goes on along the minus strand of CANBTO010000104.1, from coordinate 3,956 downwards.
ATCCTCATTAGATCTCCACCAACTCAATCATGAAAAAAGTCTTCGTTTCGGGATGTTATGACATCCTTCATGCCGGTCACCTCCAGTTTTTCGAGGAGGCTCGCTCGCTTGGTGACTACCTGGTCGTTTCCTTCGCATCCGCCGAAGTGCTCTGGCACCACAAGCGGCGCAAGCCGTCGATTCCTGACGATCACAAGCGCGTCCTTCTCCAAGGGCTGCGCATGATCGACGAAGTGGTGGTCACCCAGGGACAAAAGGAAGGTCTTGATTTCGAGGAGGATTTCCTGCGCATCCGGCCGGATTTTCTCATCGTCACCGAAGATGACAAATACGGCGACCTGAAACGCGAGCTATGCGCCAAGGTGGGAGCGCAATACACCGTGCTTCCGAAAACGCCGCCACGCTTCGAACCTGTGTCCACCAGCTCGATCGTCCGCTGGGTGCAAGCCCCCACGGAAGCCCCGCTGCGGGTGGATTTCGCGGGAGGCTGGCTGGATGTGCCGCGACACTCCCGGCCGGGTGAGTTCATCGTGAACTGCGCGATTTCCCCGCTCGTATCGTTGCGCGAGTGGCCCTTCGAAAAACAGGCGGGCCTCGGTGGCAGCGGAGCATGGGCGCTGCTCAACGGGCGTGACGGTTTCGAATCCGAGATCGACCTCGGCGTCGGCTGGCAGGACCCGGCCGTCATCCGCGAGACCGGACTCTGCGTCTGGCGTTCCGGCGAGAGGCCGGTGCTGGACTTCAAACACAACGGTGATTTTCTAACGGGACGCATGGCGGTCTACTGGACCGGGTCAGCACATGACACTCCTGCGGTGGCCGATCATCCGCGCGATTATGACAGGATCGCACAAAGCGCGCGCGTCGCCCGTGAGGGAGTCCTGCACGGCGACATCGGCCGCCTGGCGGAAGGGGTGGCTCTTTACCACTCGACGCAGCTCGACGAGGGAATGGCATCGTTACCTCAGATCGCGGGTTCCATCGCGCGGAAATACTGTGGCGGCGGCCACGGCGGCTATGCGCTCTATCTTTTTGGCGAGCCCTCGCTTCGCGATGCCGCCATTGCGGACACCAAGGAACTGATCGCCATCGAACCGTTCTGCAGGATCTGATAGATACCATTGGTTTGCCACGATCCGAGTCGCCTTCACAGCTCCATGCGCACCGTTCCCGTCATCGGTCTGCCTGTCGCCGCCACAAACTACGTGGATGCTGTCGCCTGGATTCTCAGGCACGCCACCGCCGCTGACCGGGTTTATGCCGTGGAGGCCGCCAACACTCATGTGGCCGCGCTCGCTCGCCACGATCCCGCATTCGGCGGGAGCATGCGCTGTTTTGACCTGATCGTTCCGGACGGCATGCCTCTCGTATGGGCGGTCAACGCTTATTTGCCGCAAGAGGAGAAGCTGACCGATCGTGTTTACGGCCCGACGCTCATGTTGGAGACGCTTTCCGCGACATGCGGCTCGCAACAGCACAGGCATTTCCTGTTGGGCGGCAGGCCGTCCACTTTGGAAAAACTCACCACTTTGTTTGCGGCACGATTCCCCGGAGCCGTCATCGCAGGCGCATACTCGCCGCCTTTTGGAGAATGGTCCGCTGGCGAGTTTGAAAACATCAGCCGCAGAATCCGTGAATCCGGCGCCAACCTGATCTGGGTGGGTCTCGGCTGCCCGAAGCAGGAACACTGGATCGCCCGCCACAAGCAGTTACTGCCTCCAGGCGTCTATTTCGGGATTGGCGCGGCGTTCGCATTCCACGCAGGCGAGGTGAAACAATCTCCGCCCGCCTTCCAGAAACTCGGCCTCGAGTGGCTTTATCGCCTCGCCATGGAGCCACGCCGCCTGTTTAAACGCTACTTCACCTACAACACGTTGTTTCTCTATCACCTCGTCCGTGACCATATGAGGGACCATTGAAACAAAATTCAACAGACCACACTCTCCCACTCATGAAAATCAAATCCATCTGCTGCCTCGGAGCCGGATATGTCGGCGGCCCCACCATGGCCATGATCGCCGCCAAATGCCCTGACATCCAGGTCACCGTGGCCGACATGAACGGCAAGCGCATCGACGCTTGGAATTCCGACGACCTTCCGGTTTATGAACCCGGTCTCGACACCGTGGTGGCTTCCGCGCGCGGCAGAAACCTGCATTTCACCACGGACATCCGCGGTGCCATCGCCGCCGCGGACCTGATCTTCGTTTCCGTCGGCACTCCCACCAAGTCCTACGGGATTGGTGCCGGCCGGGCGGCCGACCTGCGCTACATCGAATCCGCCGCGCGCCTGATCGCCGAGGTTTCCCAAGGCCACAAGATCATCGTCGAGAAAAGCACCATTCCGGTGAAAACCGCCAGCGCGATCAAGACCATCATCGCCGCGAATTCATCGAGTGAGGCCACCTTCGAGGTCTTGTCCAATCCCGAGTTTCTGGCGGAGGGCACGGCAATCGCCGACTTGGAAAACCCGGACCGGATCCTCATCGGTGGGGAAAACACCCCCGGAGGCCAGGCCGCGCTCGAAGCGCTCGCTTCCGTCTATGCCCACTGGGTGCCACGCGAACGGATCATCACCACCAACCTCTGGTCGTCCGAGCTTTCCAAACTGGTTGCGAACGCTTTCCTTGCCCAACGCATCTCCTCGATCAACTCCATCTCCGCGCTCTGCGAGGCCACCGGCGCGGACGTCGATGAGGTCGCACGCGCCATCGGCACGGACTCGCGGATCGGCTCGAAGTTCCTCAAATCCTCGGTCGGCTTCGGCGGTTCCTGTTTCCAGAAGGACATCCTCAACCTGGTTTATCTCTGCGACTCCTTCAACCTGCCGCATGTTGCCGAATACTGGCGCCAAGTGGTGCATCTCAACGACTGGCAGAAATCCCGATTCGTCGAAAAAATCGTCCGCACGCTGTTCAACACGGTCAATGGCAAGCGCATCGCCATCCTTGGCTTCGCCTTCAAGAAGGACACCAACGACACGCGTGAATCCCCTGCCATCAAGGTCTGCCGGGATCTTCTCCGCGAGCACGCCCACCTTGCCATTTACGATCCCCAGGTGGAGCCGGAAACCATCCTGCGCGATCTATCAGATGCCGGAGTCTCCGCTGATCTTCTTGATTCCAACCTGGAGATTCTCAACGATCCCTACGAAACCGTAAAGGCCGCGCACGCGCTGGTGGCCCTAACCGAGTGGGACGAATTCAAGTCGCTCGATCTTTCGCGGATCTACAAACTGATGCTCAAGCCCGCATTCGTCTTTGACGGCCGCGCCGTGCTTCCCACCGCCGAACTCAAGACCCGAGGCTTTGAATCCTTCGTCATCGGCAAGGGCGCCTGAAGCCCCGTGTTTCCTGTCGGGACGTCAAACCCGTCTCGCTCAGCCAGCCTTGCATTGACGATCCGGTTCTGCCACCGCAAGTTCCCTGTCCGCCAACTCACATGCACATCCATCCCGAATTCCACCGCTTTCTCAACCGACAGGACAAAGAACGATTCCTCCACCAGCGCGGCATGGTTGTCTGGATGTGTGGCCTTTCCGGTTCCGGCAAAGCCACCATCGCCAACGCCGCCGAACGGGTGCTCCACCAGCAGGGACGTTTCACCACCATCCTCGATGGCGACAACCTCCGTACCGGGCTCAACTCGAACCTTGGCTTTACCGACCAGGATCGCATGGAAAACATCCGCCGGGTTGCAGAGACCGCTAAAATCTTCGTCTCCCAAGGCATCATCACCTTCGTTTCCGCCATCACTCCCCGCGGCGAACTGCGGGATCTGGCCCGAGGCATCCTCGGTGAGGATCTGTTCGAGGTCTATATCAAGGCCAGCTACGAGGCTTGCGAAAAGCGCGACGTCAAAGGGCTATACGCCAAGGCCGCGCGCGGCGAGATCAAGAATTTCACAGGCCGGGACAACTCTTTCGAACCGCCTCAGAATCCGGATCTTGTCCTGAA
>CANBTO010000103.1 GCA_947372405.1 Verrucomicrobiaceae bacterium | reverse complement strand
CGGGCATCGGTTGGTGCGCTTCGGTGGCGAAATTTTTCATTTGCGAGAGCACATCGGGGTGTTTGGCGGAGAGGTCCGTGGTTTCGCCGATGTCGGTGGAAAGGTCGTAGAGTTCCCAGTTGCTGTTAGGAGTCCTGCGGTAGGCTTTCCAATCGCCCATCCGGACGGCGGTCTGCGTGCCGATCTCCCAATATAGGTAAGGATGCCGCGCTTGTGTGCGGCCCGCGGCTTTTTCGCCAAACCACTCGGGCACCATCGAGATTCCGTCGATGTCTTTCGGCGGAGTGGCACCGGCGAGTTCGGCATAGGTGGGCAGCAAGTCGGGGAAGTATCCGAGATGATCGCTGACGCGTCCGGCCGCGATGTGACCGGGCCAGTGGGCGATGCCCGCCACACGGAGGCCGCCTTCATAAAGATCACCTTTCTGCCCACGGAACTGGACGCCGGTTTTCGGATTCACGTTGGGACCGAAGAATCCGCGCGGATGATCGCTGTCGTGAAAATAATCCATCCCGCCATTGTCTCCGGTGAAGACGATCAGCGTGCGGTCGGCGATGCCGAGTTCATCCAACAGCGCGCGGATTTCACCAACCTCGCGGTCCACCAGATTGACCATTGCCGCGTAGATCTTCTCGTCCCTCGTCCATGGTTTGTTCTTATAAAGGCCGAATGACGGATCGTTTTCAGGCATTCCCCAGATGCCATGCGGAGGCGTCCAGGCCATGTAGGCGAAAAATGGCCGGTCCTTGCTCTCGCGGATGAATTTCTTGCTCTCTTCGAAAATACGGTACTGGCTGAAGGTTTCGCCTTCCCTCGGATTTCCGGTGTTGCCTTCGAGCGGCACTTCCTCGCTGTTGCGGACGAGGTAGCGGGGAAAGTAGGTGTGAGCGTGAACCTGGTCGTAATAGCCGAAGAACACATCGAATCCGTGCTTCTCCGGCACACCGGATGTCCCTCGTCCACCGACTCCCCACTTGCCGAAGCCGCCCGTCGCGTAACCTGCCCGCTTGAGGATGGTGCCGATGGTTTCCTCGCCGGGAAGCAGCGGATCGAAGCCGCCGTTGTTGCGAACGGTGGAGTGTCCCGTGTGTTTTCCAGTGAGCAATGCGCAGCGCGTCGGCGCACAGACGCTCGATCCGGCGAGGAGCTGGGTGAATCGCGTGCCTTCGGCGGCTAGCCGGTCGATATTGGGCGTGCGGAGGTCCGGGTGGCCCATGTGCGAAAGCTCGTAGTAACCGAGTTCGTCGATGATGAAGTGGATGATATTGGGCTTTGAAGCTGCCCCGGGCAGTGGGGTGGCCGATGCGAATGCGGATAGCAACAAGACGGACAAGATGGTGGGTTTGAGAGTCATTTCAACAGATCGTGATGGCAAATAACCTTGGCCGCTACGGTTACCATGAGGCACCCTATTGTCTTTCATTCCGCAAATTTGAAAGCGTCCATACGTGATCACGGCATGGCGTATGGCCGGAAATGGGTTAGCAATCAGGTGTCGCCGCGCGCATGATCCCCCCGTGATGCCGCGGACACGGACACACTCCCCCCAAACACCAGGTCGGCGGATGCTGGAGGCTCCCCCCTCCGACATCCGCCGATTCTCGTTTCGGTGCTTGATGGAAGGTGTCGCCCTGTTTAGCCCTGCGGGCCGCCTTCATGTCCGCCTCTCCCTACGCCATCCCTTCGCCCGCGCTGCAGCGCGAGGTGCAGCGTCGCCGCTCGTTCGCGATCATCTCCCACCCGGACGCCGGAAAGACCACGCTCACCGAGAAGTTCCTGCTCTATGGCGGAGCACTCAACCTCGCCGGCAGCGTAACCGCGCGCAAAAACCAGCGCGCCACCACCTCGGACTGGATGGAGTTGGAGAAACAGCGCGGCATTTCCGTGAGTTCCACCGTCCTCCAGTTTGAATACAAGGACTGCGTGGTCAACATCCTGGACACCCCGGGCCACAAGGATTTCTCCGAAGACACCTACCGCGTTCTAACAGCCGTGGACGCCGCCGTGATGGTGGTGGACGCCGGCAAGGGCATAGAAAGCCAGACCAGGAAACTCTTCGAGGTCTGCCGCCGCCGCGGCGTGCCGATCTTCACCTTCATGAACAAGATGGACCGCCCGGCGCGCCCATCGCTCGATCTGCTCGACGAACTGGAAAACGTGCTCGGCATCCACGCGTTTCCCGTCAACTGGCCGCTCGGCGACGGCCCGCGCTTCAAGGGCGTCTATGACCGCGAGCACAAGCAGGTGCACCTGTTCCAGCGCACGGTGCATGGCGCCTACCGCGCGCCGGTGGCCGTCACCGGCATCGAGGACGACAGCGTGCGCGAGGCGGTCGAGGAAGGCACCTACAAGCAGGTCTGCGACGAGCTTGAGTTGCTGGAAGGAGCGGGCGCGGACTTCGACGTAACGAAGGTGCTTGCCGGCGAGCTCACGCCCGTCTTCTTCGGCAGCGCGGCCAACAACTTCGGCGTTCAGCTTTTGTTGGACCGTTTCCTCGAACTCGCTCCATCGCCGCTGCCGCGCGACAGCGGCGACTTCAAGATCGATCCCGCGTCCGAGGAGTTCTCCGCCTTCGTCTTCAAGATCCAGGCAAACATGAACCCGAAGCACCGCGACCGCGTGGCCTTCGTGCGCATCGTTTCCGGCAAGTTCGAGCGCGACATGAATGTGCTCAACACCCGCAGCGGCGAGCGCATGCGACTTGGAAACTCGCAACGCCTCTTCGCCCGCGAGCGGGAAACGGTGGACGCCGCTTACGCCGGCGACGTCGTGGGCTTGGTTGGAAACTACGATCTTCTGATCGGCGACACGCTCGCCTCGAAACCCGGCGTGACCTTCCATGAAATCCCGCGTTTCGCGCCGGAATGTTTCTCATTCCTTCACAACAAGAGCACCGCGAAATACAAGCGCTTCCGGGACGGCCTCGAACAACTTCTCAAGGAAGGCGTGGCCAGCGAGTTCAAGCTGCTCGACGCAGGGACCACTCAGGTTCCGTTGTTAGGCGCGGTTGGCCCGCTGCAGTTCGAGGTGCTCCAATACCGCCTAGAAGGCGAATACGCCGCGGAAACCCGCATCGAGCAGGCAAGCTGGAACATCGCCCGCTGGCTCAAGCCGAAGGATGGCGATCCGCTCGCGCCCGAGGCCCGGCCTTCTCTTTCGTTAGGCGCGTCGCTCGCCCGCGATTCCAATGGCTGGCTCGTCGTGCTGCTGCCCAGCGAATGGGCGCTCAAAACCTTCGCCGACAAGAACGAGGATTGGATCGTTTCCGACCAGCCCTTCCCGCCACCGGTGGTGGGGTGAACGGATATCATCTACTTTGCCGTTCGCCTGTCCGGACCAGATAAATTACGCGCTTTCATCATTTACTGCTGTCATACCGGCGGCGGTTTTGTCAAAGGTCCTGACATGAATCGATTCAGCATTTCAGTTGTTGGGTTTTTGGCATTTGCTAATCTTTTACTTGCCTATCCTGAAGCGGTGGAGACGGCGAAGAATGAACTTGTCGCCTCGATGAAGGCGGAGGATGAGGCGAAAGTGAATGCGGGCGCGTCCAGCCGCGGTGACTCACGACTGAACTATAACCTGCGGTCCTTGGAAACCGCCATGCAGAAGGAATCCATGTCTTACGTCGACAGCGCGCTGCAGAACCTGTCGGATACATACCGCTCTGAAGGAGTCCGCGTAAGCCTTGCGAAGTTCCGTGATGTGCTGAACGGGGAGTATCAGCGGAAGCAGGGGGAAGAAGTGGCGGCTTGCGAGGCCTTGCTGAAGGATACCCGTGAGAAGATGCTGGCCGCCACCAAACCGCAGGATCTGGATCCCCTGCTGATGAAAATCGAGACCACATGCAAGGACAGCTCGTCTGACAGACAGCCAAAACTGCAGGAGGCTTACCAGTCCCTGCGCGCCGCCAAACAGATCGTCTCCAACTGGCAGGATTATCTCCAGGCGGTGGTGAATGGCAATTCACCTGCTGCCGTTCAGTTCTTGAGAAACATCACTTCTAACAGCACATCCTCATTTGTTCCCAGATCGGTGATACTTGCGAAAATACAGGAACAGGAGGGCGGCGGTTCCGGCATTGCGGAGATCCTGGCAAAGATCAAGCAACTGGACGACATTGCCCCGGCAATCGCTGACTTGCGCCGTCTCAGAACCATCCGTAGCGGTTATTCCTCGAGCAACGAACTGGACGCGGCATCGCGCATATTATCCTCGCTGGAAAAATCATACCGGAACTCCCAAAACGGACTGCCGGTGGAATTGGAACTGACATCGAGTTACAACGACTATGGTTCATTGGTAAGTGAGTCAGTGATCGCCAGCCTCAGGGCGGATCTGCTTCTTCGTTTGCTCCCTCGTTACATAGGAGCTCCGGAAAAATCGGCTGCCCGGACAGGCGAAGGCGTGTTGCCGTTTCTGGATCGGTTGGCCGCGGAGGCCCGTGACCGTGGAGACGCCGCCACCGCGCTCAGGGCGGTGGAGACCGCCAACAGCTTGAAACATTCAGGTTCATCATCCACCGCGGACAGCGCCGGCTTGAAAGATTACCTGGCGGGGGAAAACCAGGAAACCGCAGGTCAGGTCTCCCTGGCCGTGTCATCCTACCAAAGAGCCCTCAAGAGCGGCAGCACCTTGGTACCAGCGAAACTCATTGGGGCGCGACTCGGCGCACTCAAACAATCCCACGCTGCGGAATACGAGGAAGGGATGAAATCGTTCCTTGATACTCCACCATCCGGCCAGCTGGATGGCATGGATCCGTATCTCCGCGGACGATTCCCTTATCCCTCACGGGAGTCATCAATGCCGGGAAGACCCACGCTGCTCATCCCGCCTCCGGAAGTTCCGAAAACAGCAGATCCCGCGCCATCTCCGCAGATGGAAAAACCTGCGGATCGTCCGATTACAGGAACAAAAAAGCCGGAACCATCCAAGGAAGAGTCCGGCCAATAAAGCAGAATCCGGCGGCGCCACCCGGCATCTTTGTCATCTCACAGCCCGCGGTATTCCGCCGCGAGCTTCTTCGCTGTGGCGATGGTGTTGCGGTGGAGCTTGGCGGTGAACTGGGGTTCGCGGTTGTAGCCGCCGCCGTAGAGCACGGCCACCGGGATACGGTTGCGGATGAAGGCGCCTAACAGGACTTCGTCACGGCGCTGGATCTCCTTCAACGAAAGATGCATCTGGCCGAAACGGTCGTTGCGGTGGTTGTCCGCGCCGGAGATCCAGATGACGAGGTCCGGCGCGAAGGCGTCGAGCGCGCCGGCGAGGCTGTTGAAAAGCTGGTGGAGATACATGTCCCCCTCGACGTAACGGACGGTCTCGATATCGAGCGTACCTACGACTTTCCTGGTCGGGTAGTTGCGGCCGACGTGGATGGAGTAGGTGAAGACCCGGGGATCACCTGCTAACAGCGAGGCGGTGCCGTTGCCCTGGTGGGCGTCGGTGTCCACGACCATGATCTTGATGTTCGGCTGCTTGTCCTGAAGATCGCGGATGGCGATGGCGACGTCGTTGAACACGCAGTAGCCCTCGCCATGTTCGCGGAAGGCGTGGTGGGTGCCGCCGGCGAGGCAGACGCCGACGCCCTCGACGAGCGCGGCATGGCAGGCGAGCCGGGTGGCCTCCACCTCTGTGGCGCTGCGGGTGAAGAGCCGCGGCGAGGCGGGCAGGCCTAACAGGATCTGCTCCTTGCGCCCGAGCAGACCGGATTCGATTTTCCGGATATAGTCGGGCTCATGGACGCGCTGGAGAAGGTGGTTGTCCGCGGTTTTCACCTCGATGATCTCCTCGGGCCGGAGGATGCCGCCATCGAGCAGCATGTCCTTGGAGACGCGGAACTTCTCCATCGGGAACGGATGGCCCGATGGCAGCTCAAGCTCCAGTTTCTCCGAGTAAAAACAGCGCATTTTATCCGCCACCAACCAACAGCGGAATGAGTGTGCTGGAAAGGGGAAAGTAAAACGGCCCGCCTTACCTGCCCGCCAGCCACAGGGCGGCGTGGATCTTGTAGTCGACGGCTTTTCCTGAAGCTTCCTGGTCGCGGAGCCATTCGCGCAGGCTTACCAGTGGCACATGGTGGACGACGATGTCCTCGGCCGCCACGCCGCCGCCGTTGTTTTCCCGGACGAGATCGCGGGCGAGAAACAGGTGGAGGAATTCGGCGGTCAGGCCTGCCGAAGTGGGACTGGCGATGAGCGGCTCGATGCTGCCGGCGCGGTAGCCGGTTTCCTCCAGCAGCTCGCGGGCGGCGGTGCTGGCGAGGGACTCTCCGAGGTGCTCGACTTCATCACCGACGATGCCTGCAGGAATTTCGATCACGCGGCGTTGGATCGGGATTCGGAACTGTTCGACAAGCACGATTTCCTCATCGGGCGTGATCGCGAGGATGCCGACGCAATGATCCGAGTGAGGACGACGCACGAAGTCCCAGTGGCCGATGCGTTGGAGTTTGATCCAACGGGTTTCGAAAAGTGTCTCCAGATCGGGCATGGCGTGAATTGGTTCCAAGAAACATTGGCGCGCGGACGTAAAGCAGGCTACTCACCCGCCGCCGCGCAAATGTCCCGCCACGATTTCCAGATTCCCATCACCTTCAAGCACCGTGTTGTGTTCACGCGGGATGCGTTTTTCACCGAGAACTCCTTACTCGCGGAAATTCTGGCCGAGGGGGGCGGGCGAAGGGCTTTGGTGGTGGTGGAGGCGGCGGTGGCGAATGCCTGGCCTCTGCTTGCCGCACAGATCAAAGACTATTTCGACGAACTTGAACAGGACCTGCGGGGCGTGCGGATCCTGCCCGGCGGCGAAGCCGTGAAGGCGGACGATTCGCTGGTGCGCGAAATCTGGAGCATGATCGACGCGGTGCATCTGGACCGGCACTCGTATCTGCTGGCGATTGGTGGAGGGGCGTTTCTCGATGCCGTGGGTTATGCGGCCGCGACGGCCCACCGCGGAGTGCGGCTGGTCAGGTTTCCAACGACCACACTCTCGCAGGACGACAGCGGCGTGGGCGTGAAATGCGCGTTCAATGCGTTTGGCCGGAAAAACTGGATCGGGGCGTTTTCGGTGCCGTATGCGGTGATCAATGATTTCCGGTTTCTGGAGAGTCAGGATGATGAGACCTGCCGCGCCGGACTTATCGAGGCAGTGAAGGTTGCCTTGGTGAAGGACCGTGAGTTTTTCGAATGGATCGAGGCGAATCTCGCGCCTCTTGCGGCACTTGAGCCTTCCGTGCTGGAAGCTTGTGTGGAGAAATCCGCACTTCTGCACGCACGCCACATCGCTGGCGGAGGGGATCCCTTCGAAACTGGATCGAGCCGGCCGTTGGACTTCGGCCACTGGGCGGCTCACAAGTTGGAGTCCCTGACATCCCACAAGCTTCCTCATGGCCCGGCGGTGGCCATCGGTGTCGCGTTGGATACACTATATTCCGTGCGGGCGGGCCTGGCACCGGGCGAGGTGGGGGAGCGCGTGCTGCGCGTCCTCTCCGGGCTGCGGCTTGCCGTGCATCATCCGGCGCTCGACTTGCTGGATGAGTCCGGCCGGAGGCGGGTGTTCGAGGGGCTCGATGAGTTCCGCGAGCATCTGGGAGGCGGACTTACGGTGTTGATGCTGCGGAAAATCGGAGAAGGCGTGGACGTCCATGGCATCGAACATGAAATCATGTGTGCCTGCATCGACGAGCTAAGGCACCACATGGAGTGAGACCAAGGCCATGCGCGAATCTCGCTTGCCAATACCGGGAAATCTTCCCTAGTTGTGGGCATGCGTTACCGCCTCATTTCCGGGTTGTTGCTGATTTCAGCGCTCACTGTTTCACTCAAAGCAGCCGTCTCGTTGCCGACTGACAATTCAGCAGCCATGCCGGCAGAGGTGGAAGGCCCTGCCAAGGCGGCGATGGAAGCCTTCAAGGAGGGACGCCATGCCAAAGCGATCGAACTCGCAAAACCCCTCGCCGAACAGGGAAATGCGGAAGCCCTCTACCTGCTGGGCTTTGCTTACGAGTCCGGCCAAGGAGTGGAAGCCTCCAAGGACAAGGCTCTCGAGTATTACCGCAAGGCCGCCGCCAGCAAACACAAGGATGCGGTTTACCGCCTCTCTTTCATTCTGCTTGCATCGGACAAGGAGGATGAACGCGATCAAGCACGCCAAGCTCTTGAGACCGCCGCCAAGGATGATCCCGCCGTGGCCGCTCGCATTCTTGGCGAAGCCTATCTGCGCGGTCTGCTCACTCCCTCCCCCGATCCCGACAAGGCGATCTTCTGGTGGAAACGCGCCGCCGATGCTGGCGATGTCCTCTCGGTCCTGTTGGTCGCGCGTTTCTATGAAGGTCAGTTCGGTTTCCCCGAATTGAAGGACCTTAAGGAATCACTCGCCAACTACGCCAAAGCCGCCGGATTGGGAAATGCCGGCGCGATGGCCGCTCTCGGCTCCCGCCTGCTCAGCGGTGACGAGAAAACCCGTGACGAAAAGAAAGGCCGTGAGTGGCTCAAGAAAGCCATCGCCGCTAAGGAATATTCCGCCTACCTCGCGCTCGGTGACTACGAGGAAAACGTGAAAAAAGACCTCAAGTCAGCCCTGGCCGAATACGAGCGGGGCAAGGATGCCGGCCAAATGGACTGCATGCTCCGCACAGCGGATTTCTATCTTCAGGGCAAAGGCACCGATAAGGATGTGGATCGCGGTAACTCCCTGCTGCGTAAAGCCGCCGAATCCGGCAACCCCATGGCCAACTATCGCGTCGCCGCCCAATACATGGCTGGTGAAAAACCCGAAAAGACTGATCTGTTCACCGGCTACGGCCACCTGCTCGCCGCCGCGAACGGCAACCTTCCGGAAGCGCAGAACGAACTCGGTCTGCTCTATCTCTCTGGAAAATTGGGAATCGCCGACAGCCCGGCCGGCGTGGCCTGGCTGACCCGTGCCGCACAGGCCGGAAACGCCCAAGCCCAGAACAACCTCGCCACCCTCTATGAGCGTGGAATCGGCGGAGTCCAGAAGAACATGGAGAATGCCGGACAGCTCTATTCACTGGCTGCCAATCAAGGCAACGGCCCGGCAACCCTGGCACTCGCCCGCATCATCAACGACGGCATTGGCACCAAGTCCGATCCCGTCAAGGCATGGGCACTGGCCACACTTGCCGTCGAGCGTGGGGAAAAGGACGCCGAGAAACTCGTTACCGAAATTTCCGCCAAGCTTGATGAAAAACAGCGCACCGAAGCCAAGCAGCAGCTTGAGGACATTAAATCCGGCAAGGCTGCCAAAAAGGACGATCCTAAGAAGAATCCGGTCAAGCCCATGCAGAAGGACTCGAAAGCCAAGTAATTCCGCTGCGAGTTGATTTTTTATAGCCCGGTTCCGGTCGCACCGGGCCGGGCTTTTTTGCTTCCCGCATGCCTCACGTCCGCCAGACTGTCCCCGTGAACATTCTTGTCACCGCCGGCCCGACTCGTGAACCGATCGATCCCGTCCGGTTTCTAACCAACCGTTCGTCCGGTAAAATGGGCTATGAGATTGCCGCCGCCTTCGCCCATGCAGGTCACGCGGTTTTGCTGGTTTCCGGCCCCACAGCCTTGGATGTGCCTGACCGCGTGGATTTTCTCCCGGTGGAATCAGCCCGCGAAATGCACGAAGCCGTCTCCCACCATCTCGGTCGCATGCAACTCGCCGTGTTCGCGGCCGCCGTCGCCGATTACACTCCTGCCTCTGTCGCTCCCGGAAAAATCAAAAAATCCGCTGACACCCTCACTCTCCAGCTCGTAAGAACCCCGGATGTTCTCGGATCCGCACGTTCACTTGGGTTCACCGGCACACTGGTCGGCTTCGCCGCGGAAACCGAAAACCTCGAAGTCAACGCCCGCGTGAAACTCACCGACAAACGTTGCGATCTCATCATCGCCAACGATGTTTCCAAACCCGGAATCGGTTTCGACTCGGATCAAAACGAAGTCGTCCTCGTTTATCCGGATCATGTCGAGAGGCTGCCGATGGCTTCAAAACACGAACTCGCCCACCAACTTGTCCAGGCCATCCTCGAACTGCACCTTGCAAAGAGATAGAGGAACATGGATCGCGGATCAAATATGAAGATCCGACGCTCAAATCTCTTGCTCTCAACCTTCAACGACCAACCATCAACTTCTTCATGACCGATCTCGAACTCGCCACAGATGCCGCCCTCGCCGCCGGCAGACTTCTCCGTCAACACTTCGGCTCCGACGCCACCGTCGATGAAGCCACTCACCACGACATCAAGCTCGCCCTAGACAGGGAGTCCCAGGACCTCATCACCGGCATCCTGTTAGGCGCGCGCCCTGGAGACGCGCTTTACGGTGAGGAAGGCGTCGCCGGCAACCAGGACTCGGAGCGCCAGTGGATCGTCGATCCCATCGACGGCACAGTGAATTTCTTCTATGGCATCCCGCACTTCTGCGTCTCCATCGCACTGCGTGTCGCCGGAGAGATTGTCGTGGGCGTGATCCATGATCCGATGGTCGGTGAAACCTGGACCGTGGAAAAAGGCGGCCCCGCCATGCTCAACGGGAACCCGATCCAGACCAGCAAGCGCGACACGTTTTCAGAATCCATCCTCTTCGTCGGCTGCGGCAAGGATGAAGCCGCCCTCCAGACCGGCATTGAGCGTTTCCGCAAGGCTTCACTCAAGGCTCGCAAGATGCGCATGATGGGTTCCGCCGCACTCGGCATGGCCTATATTGCCAGTGGCCGACTCGACGCCTACATCGAATCGCGCATTTCTCTCTGGGACATCGCGGCAGGCCAGCTTCTCGTCGAAACCGCAGGCGGCAAGGTCGACCTCACCGCCGTCCCCGGAAAGGCCGACGCATGGTCCATCGTTGCCAGCAACGGTAGGCTGCCGATCGAAGAGATTCTCTGAAGATGTTGATGATTGATGGAAAGGCACATAGTCCGCGCCAAGCTCATTCAACTCTCAACCATCCACTCCCCACCATGACCGGCATTGGCTACGACGTTCACCGTTTTGCGGCAAACCGCCCGCTCGTTCTCGGCGGAGTGACCATTCCGCACACCCAAGGCCTTGATGGCCACTCCGATGCGGACGTGCTCTGCCACGCCATCGCCGATGCTCTGTTAGGCGCGATGGGTCTGCCGGACATCGGGTTCTACTTCCCCCCCGGAGATCCTGCCTGCAAGGACATCTCCTCGTTGAAAATCCTGGAAAAATGTCGCTCTCTCGCGGTCGAACTCGATTTCATCATCGTCAACGTGGATTCAACCCTCATCGCTGAAGCTCCAAAGGTATTGCCCTACCGCGAGGCCATGCGCATCAACATCGGTGCCGCCCTTGGCATCAAACCCGAGCGGGTCGGCGTCAAGGCCACCACCAACGAGACCATGGGCTTCGTCGGCCGCAAGGAAGGCATCGCCGCCATGGCCGTGGCACAGGTGGACTTCCCCTCTGTTTGACGCCGTTTCGAGTCGCATCGTGGCGGTCGCATCGCGGGCAAACGCCACATTGCGGCATGCGGGCAAAAAAGAGCCCCGTCCATGTTTCCATGGACGGGGCATATACCTGGCGACGACCTACTCTCACAGGACCTATCGTCCCACTACCATTGGCGCTGAGGCGTTTCACTTCCGGGTTCGGAATGGGACCGGGTGGTTCCACCTCGC
>CANBTO010000102.1 GCA_947372405.1 Verrucomicrobiaceae bacterium | reverse complement strand
AGCAGTTGGGGCTACAACAAGGTGCAGAAACTCATGACTTCACGGGAAGTCGTTGGATTCCTTGTCGATACCGTCGGTCGCGGAGGTAACATGCTGCTCAATGTGGGGCCGGATCGTGACGGAGTCATCCCCCCCACGCATGTGGCCGTTCTGAAGGAGGTGGGAGACTGGCTCGCCACCCATGGCAAGAGCATCTACGGCACCGAGGCTGGTCCGTTCCAACCCAAGGATGGAGTTTTCAGCACGACCCACAAGGGCAACCGGATCTATGTGCATGTGCGGGTGGCGGAGTCCGGTGCGGCCACCGTGACGCTGCCTGCGATCGCGCGGAAAGTCATGTCCTTCTCGCTGTTATCCGGTGGTGATATCGACTGCGTCCAGACACTGGAAAAAATCGAGTTGAAGATTTCCGGTTCTAAATCCGACGGCTTCCCGGCAGTGGTTGAGCTCGTGATGGACGACACCGGCAAGGAGTTCGAAACCCAAGCATCCGAATAAACCCATGAAATCAAGCCTGCTCGCCTGTTCCCTGGCCGCCGTCGTCGGATGGCTGCCGTCCCTGCAAGGTGCCCCTGCAAATCCCCAGCCGAATCTCATCGTCATTCTAACGGATGACCAGGGTTATGCCGATGTGGGTTTCAACGGCTGCAAGGACATCCCCACGCCGAACCTGGATTCGATCGCGCGGAATGGCGTGCGATTCTCCAACGGCTACGTTTCCTATGCGGTGTGCTCTCCCAGCCGGGCGGGGCTGCTGACGGGCCGCTATGAACAGCGCTTCGGTCATGAGCGGAACCCCCAGTGGTCGCCGGGCAATCCCGTCAGCGGCCTGTCGCTTGCTGAGACGACGCTTGCCGACACTCTTGGCAAAGCCGGCTACCAGTCGGGCGCCATCGGCAAGTGGCATCTGGGATGTCATCCTTCGCTTCATCCTCTGAAGCGCGGATTCAACGAGTTCTTCGGCCATCTGGGCGGCGGTCACCGCTATTTCCCCGAAGAGCTCACGCTCAAGGATACGAACCAGGCGAAGGACGAGGCGGACAGCTACCGGCTCTGGATCCTGCGGAATCAAACGCCGGTCAGGACGACGGAATATCTAACGGATGAATTTTCCGACGAGGCGGTGCGATTCGTCGAACGCCACCAGGAGCAGCCGTTCTTCCTCTATCTGGCCTACAACGCGCCGCACGTCCCGCTTCAGGCCAGCGAGAAGTATCTGGCGCGGTTTCCAGACATCAAGAACGAGAAACGCCGGACTTATGCTGCCATGGTCAGCGCTGTCGATGATGGAGTGGGACGGGTTCTCGGCACGCTGCGTGAACTGGGTCTGGAGGAAAACACGCTGGTGTTCTATCTCTCCGACAATGGTGGGCCAACCGACAACGCCTCCAACAATGGCCCGCTCAGGGGAACAAAGGGCAGTCCGTGGGAAGGCGGCATCCATGTGCCCTTCGCCATGCAATGGCCGGGGCATGTCCCGAAGGGAATGACCTATGACAATCCGGTGATCTCGCTGGACATCTTCGCCACCATCACCGCGCTGGCCAAGGCTCCGTTGGATGCCACAAGGCCGCTCGACGGCGTGAACCTGATGCCATATCTAACCGGCTCGGATTCCGGCATGCCTCACGAATCGATCTTCCTGCGCATGTTCGACAGGGGCGCGTTCGCCGTCCGCAGCGGAGATTACAAACTTGTCATCCCTGAGAAAAGCCAAGCGGCCGAACTCTACAACCTCAAACAGGACATCGGCGAGAAGACCAACGTGGCCGCCTCCGAATCCGCACGGCTTGAAGCGCTGGAAAAGAAACGTGTGGAGTGGAACTCGCAGATGGTGCCTCCGGTTTTTGAAGGGCTGATCATGAAGCAAACAGCGAAGACAAGTGATTGATCCGGAAGCCTGACCGTGGCGGCGGTTTGCAACCGCCCTGCCCGGAACCACAAATTTAAACCCGGATTCCGAAGTTGCCGGGATGGTTTGTTAGTCCCTCACCCGGTGAAAGCGCGCATGGTTGCGACGATTTTTCATCACGCTGACGCACTTGAAGATTTCCTTCCCGGTTGGCGGCGATCCTGGATCGGCCTTGGCAAAGAATGACAGAATCATTTCTCTGGCAGAATCATTCGGTCAAAATCATGAACCGAGAAAGGAAGGTGTTCTAACAGGAGGAAACAGGGAGAACAGAAAATTCATGGATTTGGAGGATCGTCCGCAACATCCTGTGGGTGGGTCTCAAAACCTAACCGTTCAGGCCTCGGGTAATTCCCTTCTGTTGCCTCCGTTTGCTCCTGTTCAAACCTGCTTCGGGTTTCAGGATGAAATGATTTCAGACTCCAAAATGATTCTGTCGAAAAATGATTCTGTCGAAATTCGTTGGCCGGGCCATGGATTTGCAAGATGCCGCACGGCTCCATGGATTCCGCCAGACCTTTTGGTTCCTGCTTTGCCGCAATGCCTCTAAGGATTGGCGAATGAGAAAGCAGGAGATCTTTATCCCGGCAGGGATTGCAGAGATTAGCCGGGGGTCGAGGAGCGATAGCGACGACCACCCCCGGTTGGGATTCCAAAGCATCCGCACCCCGGAGGGCGTGCAAGGAAAGCCGTATCCACCACGGACTCCCACGCCCTCTGCGACCCACTGCTGGGGTCGAATTCTGTTTCCGAGTTACCCCGGGGTGGTCGTCGCTATCGCTCCTCGACCCCGGGCTATTGGATGTAATCCCTTCAGGATATAGAAAGGCAGCGCTACGGTCCGCCAATCCTTAAAGGCATTGGGCTTTGCCGGTTTGGGATTTGACCACGGATTGCACGGATTTCAGACTTCACCAAACGGGTTCATCAATCAATTCCACAACCACTTCATCATCCGTTTAAATCCGAGTAATTTGCGGCCGGCCATGTCCGCGGCGCTCCCATTGTGGTCCAATTTTGGTTTTCGGGTTGAATGGAGGCTGCAAGCAGGCGCGATATCGGTTTCGATGGGCATAGCGGTTGAAAACCGCCGCCACGGCGCGCTCAACGCCAGCGTTTCGTTAGATCTTCGTAGGCGTCGATGCGGCGGTCGCGGAAAAACGGCCAGATCCGGCGGAAATCCTCGAGCGCTTGGTAATCGAGATCGTGGCACAGGATCTCCTCGTCCGTGGTCGAGGCCTTGGCGACGATCTCGCCATACGGATTGGCAACGAACGAGCGGCCCCAGAACTCGGTGCCATCGTGGGTGCCGCTGCGGTTGACGGCGGCGAGGTAGCAGCCGTTGGCCACGGCGTGGCCGCGTTGCACGGTTTCCCAGGCGCAGTGCTGGGCGTCGCCGAGCGCGGGTTTCTCCGCGGGCAGCCAGCCGATGGCCGTCGGATAGATGAGAACCTGCGCGCCGCCCAGGGCCATGAGGCGCGCGGCTTCCGGATACCACTGGTCCCAGCAGATGAGCACGCCGAGTTTGCCGAACTTCGTCTCCCATACCGGCCAGCCGCTGTCACCGGGCGTGAAGTAGAATTTCTCCTCGAACCCGGGGTCCTGCGGGATGTGCGATTTCCGATAGAAACCCAGCAGCCTGCCGTCCGCGTCGTGGATGGCGGCGGTGTTGTGATAGAGACCGGGCCCGCGGTGCTCGAAGAGCGAGGAAACCAGCACCACGCCGAGTTCCTTCGCGAGTTGCCCAAGGCGGTCCGTCACCGGGCCGGGCAGGGGATCGGCGAGGTCGAACAAGGCCGGGTCCTCGACCGTGCAGAAATAAGGTGTTAGAAAAAGTTCCTGGGTGACCACGATGTTGGCTCCCGCCGCCGCGGCCCGGCGGATGAGCGATTCATGATGGTCGAACGCCTCGGCCTTGGTGGCGAAGGTCTTCGATTGGAGGAGTGCGATGCGTGGCATGGGCGGATCGGATTTTTGGTGGTGGACAGAGGTCTAACACCATTCATTCCTTCGGCTTGATGGCGACTGTCAGCGAGTTTCCGGCGGACAGGTATTTTTTGGCGAGGGCGTTGATTTCCGTGAGGTTGATCGAGCGGTAGTCGGCATCGCGGGTGCGGGCGAGATCGAGGCGGTTGGGATCGGATTGCGACTGGCTCATGACGGTGCCGAGCCAGTATTTGTTATCACGGAGGGTTTTTTCGAGTTGGCCGAGGGTGGGCTTGAGCGCGCGGTCGAGTTCGTCCGCGCTGGCTCCGGTTGTGGCGAGTTTCTCGCCGAGATCGCGCATGGTGGTGAGGAGTTTTTCCACGTCCTCGGGTTTGCCGACGCTTTGGCCAATGACATAACCCATGCCTTCGAGCGCGTCCGATCCTGCTGCGCCGGCATTCGGGCTGTAGGAAGCGCCGAGTTTCTCGCGGATTTCCTCGCGCAGCCGGTCGCCGAAGATCTCCGCGAGGATGTTGAGGCGTCGGAATTCCTTGCTGTTGCCGCGGAGTCCGGCGGTTTTCCAGATGTCGAAGGCGACGGCCTGTGGGATTTTCGAATCATAAGTGAACGTCCTGTTGCCGGGCGCGTTGGGGAACTTCACCTTGCGGGCCTCTGCCATCTGCGGAGGGGTGGATGGGCGCGCTGACAAGGTGCCGAAAGTGGCGAGCAGGTCCGGAAGGATTTTATCGTTTTCGAAATCGCCGACGATACTCAGTTCAAGATAACCTTTGTTGAGTTCCGGTGTGAGCCATTTCCTCGCGTCCTCGATCTTGTAGGACGAGAGCTTTTCCGCTGTCGCGATTCCATAGCGGGCGTCTCCGCCGTGAAGCCACTGTTCCATTTCATGCTGGGGCCCGGCGGGTGTGTGCTTGAGGTGCTGATAGATCATCGGAACGGATTTCTGGAACTGCCAGAGCGCCTCGTCCCGGTAGGCGGGGTCCGTGATGGACGCGCACATGAGCTGGCATTGCAGCGTGAAGTCCCCTGGCGTGGTGGTCCCGCCGAGGGTGAAGGCGTCCTCGCCGATCGCCAGCGAGGAGCCGACGTTCCGGCCTGCGAGAATCTGCTGGAGATCGTCGTTGGAGTGTTTGCCCAGACCGCCGCCCTCGAAGACCGCGGTGGCGAAGGCGTCGAGCATCGGCATGTCCTTTGGCTGGGTGAGTTGGCCGGACCCGATCCGAGCGAGCATCCGGATCTTGCCCTGTTCGAAATCGGTGCGCTTGAGGTTGATCCGGATTTTGTTGGAAAGTACGAGCTGCGTGATTCCGAGATCCGCGATTTCCTTGCGGGAAACCACGGTGCCGGGCTTGCCGAAGTTCGTGTAACCGAATTTCTGGGCGAGCTTCGCGGATGGAGCCTCCACCGGCTTGCCCCGCGAGTCCTCGAACAGGGCGGCGAGATCCTTCTCCGCGTTTTCCGGCTTGTCCTTGGTGGTTAGAACCAGGTGGTAGCCGTTGGTCTCCCAGAAGCCCTTGAACGCCTTGTGGCAGGTTTCCGCGTCGATTGAGTCCAGGATGTGTTTCGCGATCTCAAGATCGATTTCCGGATCGGAGAAGACGGAACCGTCGTTGATCGACTTCGCGAGTCCGGTGGCGATCGACTCGGATTTGCGTGTCGCCTTCTGTTTGACGCTCTGTTCGTAAGCGTTGAGTATGTTGGATTTCGCCTCGGCGAGTTCCGTATCCGTGAAGCCGTATTCCATGGCCCGGCGGAACTCCTTCTCGAGGATGGGAACCGCCTCCTGCCAGCGGTCGTCCGCGGCGATGATGCTGATGGAGCCGAGATCCACATAGTTGAAAACGTCGTCCTTGGAGGCGCTTCCCTCCGCGACGGCCGAATTTTTCTGTTTGGAGATCCGCTCGAAGCGGCGGCCGATGATCGAGTTGGCGATCTGCAGCGGCATTTCCTCCGTACGGGTGGCGGTGTTGTCGGGTTTAGAAACGTGTGGTCTGACGGCGGTCAGGGAGACTTCGGTGGCGGCCACCTCCTTGTCGTTGAAAACCGCAGCCTCCAGGCCTTCGGGTTGGTGGATTGCTCCCAAGTCAGGATCCTTGCCGGGTTCCTTGGGATTGGTCATCGGGGAAAACGCTTCCTCGATGCGGGCGCGCATTGCTTCGGGCTTGATGTCGCCGACGACGATGAAGGTCATGCGCGAGGGGACGTAGAACCTGGAGTAGAGATCGACGAAGCGCTCGCGGGGAGCGGATTTGATGATACCCTCGATGCCGATCGGGAAGCGTTTGGGGACAAGTGATTCAGGAAGGAGTTTCGAGAACTGCTTTTCCATAAGCCGGGTGTTCACGTTGTCCCTGCTGATTTTTTCGGACAGGATGACGCCGCGTTCCTTGTCGATCTCCTCGGTGGTGAGTAGAGCACCGTCACCGAAGTCCCGCATGACGGTGAACGCGAGTTTCATCGTGTCCTCGGACAGGTCGGGCAGGTCGAGCATGTAAACGGTCTCGTCGAAAGAGGTGAAAGCGTTGACATGCGCGCCGAACGCGATGGCCCGGCGCTGCATTTCCGGAACGAGTTGGTCCGGGGAGAAATGTTTGGTGCCGTTGAAAACCATGTGCTCGAGAAAATGCGCGAGGCCCCTCTGGTCATCGGCTTCCATGAGGGACCCGGAGGCGATGTGCAGGCGTAGCGAGACGCGCCTTGGGGGCTCGCTGTTAGGGTAGATGAGGTAGCGGAAGCCGTTGTCCAAGGCCCCGAAGACGGCTCCTGCGGCGGGGGCGATATCGGAAGATGCCTGCGGCCACGGGCGGGCAGGGATCTTGGGCACGGGGGCGGGAGCCTCCGGTTCGTGATCGGCTGAGGTCCCGGATGCGGCGGGAGCTTCGGTCTTTTTCGGAGCCTCGGCCACTGCCGCTGGGGTGGGCTTGGGAGCGTCGTGCGGACGAAGCGCGAGGAAAGTCGCGGTCCCGGCGAGAACGAAGACGAGAGCAAGCGGTGTGGCTTTCTGCATGAAATGAGCGTGGTTGAGTCACTGGCGGTTTGGCAACGCCGAAAAGCCGGATGGGAGGAAGTGATTCAGGCGGGATTTCGCTGATGTTTTTTGCAATCAGGAGTTGCAATCACCGTTCCGTCATGCTGTTTTCGCGGCCCGGCCTGAAAGGGCCATTGCGCGCGCGTGGCGGAATTGGTAGACGCGCTAGATTCAGGTTCTAGTAGGGGCAACCCTGTGGAGGTTCGAGTCCTCTCGTGCGCACCATCTTGATTTTCAACGATTCCCGATGCCGAAAGGTGTCGGGAGTTTTTGTTGGATTCCACTCATCTGGCCATTTTTGGGCCACTTGTTTCGGAGGATCACTTCAAGCACGCAGTCCGGGGAACTGCACGAGACGGGATTCGTCGCAATCTGGTATCAGGTTCGCTATCGAGATGGTCTTTCGTGATTCGCGTAGCTACTGGTGGCTTGAAACTTGCTGTCGAAGTAATGGCCGTTATGGACAACTCGCGCGGGGTTGCCCGACCATGCGCCGAACTTACGTGAAGCTCTTTCTGGCCGCGTCCTGACGAGGTGTTCGTGTGGATTCATGTAGCTATCGATGAACGGGAATATCGCGCCGTGGCCGGGTGCGACTTGCAAAAGACTCTCCGTAATGTCGAAAACCAAATGAGGATTTTTGGCAATACAGTCGTGGTACCAAACCCGCCAGCTCAGTGCACCGGATTTCAGACGACAGCTGCCGGGCAAGGGTTAATGTGACAGGATCGTCACATGCGGGACCTTGAGGACATGAAGAGCAAACGGGAACAGTCGCACGCACTCGAACTCGTCGGGTGTCTCCGGCATGATTCCCCACATTTCATCCACTGAATGCTTGCAGCCGCCAAGAATCGCGACTCCCGGAATCGCTCTCTTGGTCGTGGTGATGGTCGCCGCAGTAAACGCGTCCCGGGCTGCGGAGGAAGCCCAGCGTTTCTATATTCGCGAATATCGCGTGGACGGTGCCAAGAAACTCAAGCAGCTCGAAGTCGAAGAGGCCGTCTATCCATTCATGGGCCCCGGGCGCACGCCTGACGACGTGGAGCGGGCGCGGCAGGCGCTGGAAAAAGCCTATCACGACAAGGGCTGGCAGGCCGCGTCGGTGGGCATTCCGCAACAGGATCCGCGGCGCGGGGTGATCCGGCTCGAAGTGCTCGAGGGCAAGGTCGGCCGCCTCAGGGTCAACGGGGCGAAATGGTTCCTGCCAAGCCGGATCAAGCAGGAGCTGCCGTCGGTGGCGGAGGGCGGCGTGCCGGATCTCAACCAGATCGGAAAGGAAATGGTCGCGGCCAACCGGCTGGCGGACCGCCGGATCACTCCGGAGCTGCGCCCCGGAGCCGAGCCCGGAACCGTGGACATCGACTTGAACGTCGAGGACAAGATGCCGCTCCATGGGTCGCTCGAAATCAACAACCGCTACAGTGACAACACCACGCCGCTGCGCATCAACGCCGCGCTGAGTTATGCCAACCTCTTCCAGCTCGGTCACACCCTGGGCACCAACATCCAGGTGGCTCCGGAAAACACCAACGATTCACTGGTTTTCTCCGGCTACTATCTGGCCCGCGTGTCCGACGGCGTGAGCCTGATGTTGCAGGGCACCAAACAGAACAGCGACGTCTCCACTCTCGGCGGCGCCGCGGTCGCCGGACGTGGCGAAATCTTCGGCCTGCGCGCCATGTTCGACCTGCCGACCACGCCGAAGTTCTATCAGACCTTCAGCCTCGGCATCGACTACAAGAACCTGCAGGAAAACACCGTCATCGGATCGAGTACGCTGGCCGCGCCCATCATCTATTATCCGCTCGGCGTCGATTACTCCGCGAGCTGGATGGCGGACAAACACTTCACCCAGTTCAACACCGGCCTCGGCCTGCAGTTTCGCGGCATGGGCAGCGACCGCGCCGACTATGACAACAAGCGCTACAACGCCGACGGCAGCTACCTCCTGATGCACGCCGACGTGGCCCACACCCATGATCTAACCGGTGGCGCGCAGGTTTTTGCCAAGGTCCAGGGCCAGCTCGCCGACCAACCGCTGGTCAACAGCGAGCAGATCGCCGCCGGCGGCCTCGAAAGCGTGCGCGGTTACCTTGAAGCCACCTCGCTCGGCGACAACGGTGTCTTCGGCACCGTTGAATTGCGCAGCCCGTCGCCGATCGGCAAACCGGACCCTGCCGGCAACGCCGCCGACGAGCTGAGGATCTACGCGTTCTGGGATGCCGCGCTGGTGGGCATCTACGACGCGCTGCCCGGCCAGAAACCCCGCTCCGGCCTGACCAGCGTCGGCATCGGCTCGCGGCTGCGCCTGCAGAACCACTTCCACGCCTCGGCGGATCTCGCGCTGCCACTCATCGAACAACCCGGCACCGACGACGGCGGCCTGCGCGTCACCTTTCGCGGCTGGGCCGATTTCTAACAAACCATTTCCCGACATGAAGCATCATTCCATCCGTCCATCGTTCGCGGCCGTCGCGGCCCTTGTCATCGCCTTCCTGCCAGCCGCCGGCCGCGCAGCCGAAGCCGCATGGTGGAACAAGTCATGGACCCTGCGCCAGCCCGTCACAATCGACGCCTCGGCCGTCACCGGCCCGGTCGGCCCCGCCACCGTGCTGGTGCGCCTTCACGACGGCAACTTCCAGTTCTCATCCGCCCGCGACGATGGCAGCGACCTGCGCTTCATCGCCGCCGATGGCAAAACCGAACTGCCACACCAGATCGAAAGTTATGACGGCCTCCTCAACGAGGCCTTCGTCTGGGTTGGCCTGCCCGACGTGAAACCCGGCGCACCGGAAACCATCTACCTCTACTCGGGCAACCAGGAAGCAACCATGGCCGCAGGCACGAAGGCCACCGATGCCTTCGACAAGGACACATCCGCCGTCTTCCACTTCGCCGAACGCGGTGGCAACCCCGCCGACTCCACGGCCAACGCCGGCAAGTCAGAAACCGCCGCCACCACCGCCGAGGGAGCCATCATCGGCAACGGCTTGCGGCTGTTAGGAAACATGCCCTTCGTCATTCCTTCGTCGCCTGCGCTCGACTGGAAGGCCGGCCAAAACCTCACGCTATCGATGTGGATCAAGCCCTCGGCGCTCCAGCCTGCGGCCGTCATCGCCAGCAGGGCCGCTGACCAATCCGGCTTGCGCCTGCTGCTCGACCAAGGTGTGCCCGTGGTCGATGTCGGCGGTGTCCAATGCAAGGCCACCGCGCCTCTAACAGCCGCTGCATGGGCGCATCTCGCAGTGGTCGCGGATGGCGGCAACATCCGGCTATTCGTCAATGGCGAGCAAGCCGCCACCGTGGCCGCAAGCATTCCTGCACTCGCAGCGCCGCTGGTGCTTGGTGGCGTGAAACCCGAGGCGTCCGGCATCGTCGGCTTTACCGGCGAAATCGACGAATTCCGCATCTCTAACAACGCCCGCGGAACCGGCTGGATCCAGCTCGCAGCGCTCAACCAGGGAACCACCGAGGCCGCGCAGAAGTTCCTCTCGCTCGGCAAGCTCGAAGGCGGCGGCACGGGCGAACAAAGCAAGCTCATGGAGCACCTCTCGCTCTTCGGCGACATCGCCGGCAACATGATGTTCGACGGTTGGATGGCCATCGGCGTCTGTGCCATCATGATCCTCGTCGGCTGGACCGTGGCCATCCGGAAGTTCCTCTACCTCAACACCGTCGAGAAGGCCAACTCGGAGTTCCAGAAGCACTGGAAGAATCTCTCCACCGACCTCACCGCGCTCGACCACGGTGACCAGGACAGCATCAGCAGCCTCGGCGGCTCCCTCGATTCGGACGGCCAGAGCCTCATCACCAAGTCCCCGCTCTATCACATCTATCACATCGGGTCCGAGGAGATCCGCCACCGCATCGGCAGGATCGACAGCAACGTCGAAGGCCTGCCCGGCCGCTCCATCCAGGCCATCCGCGCCTCGCTGGACGCCGGACTCGTTCATGAAAACCACCGCCTCACCGACGGCCTGGTTTATCTCACCATCTCCATCGCCGGCGGCCCTTACGTCGGTCTGTTAGGAACGGTCGTCGGCGTCATGATCACCTTCGCCATCATCGCGCGCAGCGGCGAGGTCAACGTCAACTCCATCGCTCCCGGCATCGCCTCCGCGCTGCTCGCCACCGTCGTCGGCCTGGTCGTCGCCATTCCCGCGCTCTTCATTTACAGTTATCTCAACGCCCGC
This sequence comes from Verrucomicrobiaceae bacterium, assembly GCA_947372405.1. The sequence continues at coordinate 602 of CANBTO010000102.1, read as the reverse complement.
ATCAAGAACTCGCTCTCCCTGATGCAGGTCTTCATCGACGAGTTCGTCGCCAAGATGGCTGAGTTCTACCGCCCGAAAACCGGCACGGAAACCCCGACCGACGGCTCCCACTGAGAGCCCTCCAACTCTCAACTCTTAACTCTCAACTCTCAACCACTTCAATGGCCTCCGCCGACGACAAGAACTACGATGACATCAACGTCACGCCGATGGTGGACCTTTACCTCGTGCTGCTGCTGATCTTCATCATCATGACCACCGCCGGCGTCCAGGGCGTGAAGGTCAACCTGCCCAGCGCCAGCAACAAGGCCGCGCAGAAAATGGAGCAACCCAAGACCCAGGCCGTCACCATCGATCCACAAGGCAAGATCCGCCTCAACCCGCTGCCCGTCACCCTCGCCGAGCTCGAAAGCAAGCTCGGCCAGCTCAAGTCCGCCACTCCCGATCTACCCGTCGTCGTGCGTGGCGACCGCCAGAGCCAGTACCAGGGCATCATGGACGTGCTCGATGTGCTGGGCCGCCTCGGCATCAACCAAATCGGCCTCGCCACCCAGCCGCCCAAAAAATAACCGCCGCTTCCTCCTGCAACCATGAGTGCGAAA
>CANBTO010000101.1 GCA_947372405.1 Verrucomicrobiaceae bacterium | reverse complement strand
CGGACAACAACAGCGCCGTGCAATGGAACAACTGGGCAAGCATCAGCAACAACGCCCGATATTACGAAACCTACCTTGGAGGTGATATCACCAAGGCCACTGCTGTGATGGATGGCAAAAATGTTCTGGCCACCCAGATGCGCCGGCGCTGTCCGTCGCAGAAGTGGGATGGCACGGGCAACGGCCCGGTGGGATATGCGATGACCCGGCCCAATCCCAAGATTCCCAATGCCAGCAGCTACAACCTGAACACCGCAAACGACCTTTCGCAGTTGCTTGTGATGATGGATGCCGACGCCCTTGTTCTGAATGGACCGGATGACATCCCCGATGCCACCAAAGCACTTCTCTCCGGTGACACCCAACGCCATCACGCGAAGATCAACGCCCTCTTCGGCGACGGACATATATCATCCTATAATTCGGGAGACCTCTCCAACAAGAGTATGCTTGAGCGATGGTTTACTTTGAGGTAACAGCAAGGCGTCATCCTTTTCCGCCGCTGCAAATGTCTGCTTCCGGGATGATGTTCACGATACAACCAAGGTCGCTGGGTGCGTCTGGTCAACCTCGCCCAGAAGCAGTGAAATACCGGATGCCGCCTTTCCTCGGATCCTTTGCCCCTGCTTGTACTGTAGGCTTCGAACCGAAATCCGACGAATGGCGCGAGCGTGTTCTCAGCAATGCCGCCGGGCGGGTGATCCGGTATGCCGACTTGTTGAATAACGGCTGGAACACGCGAAATCTCGTCGCAGTGGATGCGGGCTTGGTGGATAAGATCCTCATCAACCTTGATGCCCTTCGTCTGTCCGATGGCGGGCCGCCGCAATCCCGTGGATCCAAATGAGACTCTGGTCTGTCAATCCAGTGAACCAGTCACGTGCTCGTCAGTTCGTGCTGATGGGTTTTGGTTTGGCTGGAAGCGGTCCGTTGTTGGCGGATGACTTCGGCGTGGTCACGGCAAACGATCACCATACGGTGCACACCGGTGCGGGGCTCGTTTTCCGTGTCGCGGAGAAGAACGGCGATATCGACTCCATCCAATGGCGCGGGACGGAACTCAACGATCGGAAGCGCGCGTCCCACATCGCCTCCGGTCTCGGACCTGAGGGCACCACCACTAGCGCCCGGGTAGAAGCCGGGATCGCCATGATCACCGTGCAGACCAACAACAAGAACGGCGTGGTGCCGGATTTCACCCAGTACTACATCGTCCGGAAGGGCGACAACACGATCTACATGGCCACCCATGTAGTCAAACAGCCGCAAGTGGGTGAGTTGCGCTGGATCACACGTTTGCAGGGCGATCTATTTCCTGGCGTCCCGCCGGAATCCAATCGCCGTGACTGCACCGGGAATGTCGAGTCCTCCGATGTTTCGGGCACGGCCAATGGAATCACCCATAGCAAATATTATGGAAACGATCAGGCGAAAAGCCTCATCCTGCGCGGGGTGACGGGACCCGGACGCGGAGTATTCATGTTTTATGGCAATCGCGAAAGCTCCTCCGGCGGCCCCTTCTTCCGCGACATTCAGAACCAGAGCGGTAGCGATGCGGAGGTATACAATTACATGAACTCCGGTCACGCACAGACTGAGACGAGACGCTCGGGCGTGCTCTATGGTCCTTACGCGCTACTCTTCACTGATGGCGAAAAAGCCACGCTGCCGGACATGGGCTTCATTGAGCGACTCGATCTAACCGGACAGGCGCCATCCTCCGTTCGTGGTGGTCTCGCCTTGCTCGCCAAAGGCATGGATTCCACCCACCCGTACACCGTCGCCTTCGCCAATCCCACCGCGCAATACTGGACCGCTGCCGATCCGGTGAATGGCACCGCCGTCTGCCCCGGCATGAAACCCGGCGATTACAGGATGACCGTTTACAAAGGTGAACTCGAGATCCACACCGACAATGTCCATGTCACCGCAGGCCGGACTGTTAGGCTGCCCAACACCACACTCGACCACGATCCATCGCGGGTGGTTCCGGTCTGGCGCATTGGGGACTGGGACGGAACGCCGCTTGAATTCAGAAACGGCAGAAACATCTGTCTCATGCATCCCTCGGACAAGCGCCAGAAACCGTGGACCTGCGCTCCGTTCATCATCGGCACCAGTTCACTATCCGACTTTCCTTCCTGCCAGTGGATGAATGTGAACGGCAGTCAATCCGTCAATTTCCGGCTCACCTCCGCCCAGCTCACCGCCTGCACCGTGCGCATCGGCATCACCACGGCGCAAAGCGCCGCCCGGCCGAGGATCAAGGTTAATTCCTGGGCATCCCGCGTTCCACCACCGGCGGATCAGCCGAAGTCGCGCGCTCTAACGATCGGAACGTACCGGGGTAACAACCGGATGCTTTCCTTCGATGTCCCGGCATCCGCCCTGAGGGTGGGGGAGAACCGGTTGGAAATCGGCGTGGTCAGCGGAAACGGCGGCGATGGTTTCCTGAGTCCGGGATACGCCATCGACTGTGTGGACATGATTCCGAAGACCGCCGGCAGATAAGCTTCCGGTCGCAGTAACCCGGATGGGTTATGCCAAACCGATCGATGATGGGTGTAGGCTTCCCGCAGCCCTTTCGTCCGCCAATGTGTTTCCGCGTTCCACTTGTCTTGTCCGCCCTCACCCTCGTGGCTTTGGCGGAAAAACCGTTCAAGACGGTTGGCCCTGCGGGAGCTGATTTTCAGACCGTGCAGGCGGCCATCGATGCGGTCCCATCGGATCATGTTACGCAGAATCTCATCCTCATCCAGCCCGGCACGTATTTCGGTCACACCGTGCTCAACAAACCCCGGGTCACATTGCGCGGATCGGGACCATCGACCGTGCTGACCTGCAACCTCGGCCAGGCGATGCCCGGCGCGGACATGCAGCCGCTCGGTTGGCGCGGCGCGGCGGCACTGCTGGTGACTGCGGATGACTCGCGGATCGAGGATCTCACGATCGAAAACACCTACGGCAAGGGCATGCAGGCGCAGGCCTGTTCGGTCGAGGCCGATCGCGTGGTCTTCCAGCGTTGCCGGATCGACGGTTGGCAGGATACGCTCAGGATCGATTCCGGAAGGATGTTGATAGAAGATTGTCATGTCTCCGGCCACGTCGATTTCATCTATGGATCGGCCACCGCGTTTTTCTCGAACTGTGAGATCCGATGCCGCGAGCCGGGTTGCATCGTCGCGCCTTCCACTCCCAAGGGGAAAACCGGCCTGGTGTTTGAAAACTGCCGGATTCTCTTTCCGTCGGGAAATCCGGCGAGCCATCTCGGTCGACCGTGGCATGATTCGCCGAGCGCCACCTTTGTCCGCTGCGAAATCGGTGCCGGCATTCGACCGGAAGGATGGCGCGAATGGAACGTCGAAGGACCGCTGGCCCGCTTCGCGGAATACGCATGCCACGGCGCGGGCTCCTCATCCGGTGGAAGAGTCTTATGGGTGATCGCCACCGATGATCCGGCACCGGCGGACTTCGGCCGGGATCGGGTGCTCGGCGACTGGAAACCTCGAAATGATGAAACTGATTTCCCTTACCGACCGGCGGCGGATTAACCCGAAAGGATGACATGCCATGCCTTGCGTGTTTCCCAGATTTCAACTTCATTGATTTATGAACGACTTTCGATTACCCGGCCCGCGCGCAATTCTGTTATTTTGTGCGTTGGGATTCCTCCACCCTTGCGAGGCAGGGGATGAGTCCGCCAAACATTTTGTCATCAGCGATTTCGGTGCGGTGGGGGATGGCAAGACGCTCAACACGATGGCAATCCAGAAAACCATTGACGCGGCCGCCGTGGTCGGCGGGACTGTCGAAATCCCCGCAGGTACCTGGCTGAGCGGGTCGATCTTTCTCAAGAAAGGCGTCGATCTCCACCTCGCGGAAGGCGCAGTCCTGCTAGGCTCCAGCAGGATCGCGGATTATCCCAAAATGGAAACGCGAATCGAAGGCCACTCCGAGCCGTGGCGCATGGCACTCGTCAACGCGAGGGAAATGGACCGTGTCCGCATCAGTGGCCGGGGAATCATCGATGGCAATGGCGTCACCTACTGGGAGAAATTCTGGCAGCGCCGCCGGGAAAACCCGCAGTGCACCAATCTCGAAGTCGAACGCCCGCGGCTGATGTTCATCGACCGTTGCACCAATGTCCGGATCGAAGGAATCTCCCTGCGTTATTCGGGATTCTGGAACCTCCACCTCTACCGTTGTGCCGATGTCCTTGTCGAGGGCCTCGCCATCACCGCACCCTCGCGCCACACCAAGCACCGGAACTACATGAGCGGCGCCGTCCTCGGCGAAATGGCGGACGATGCAGCCGTGCGGAACCGTCCGGTCAAAGACAACATCCTCGGCCCCAGCACCGACGGCATCGACATCGACAGTTCGCAGCGCGTCACCGTCCGGAAATGTTATATCTCGGTGAATGATGACAACATCGCTCTCAAGGGCAGCAAGGGTCCGCTCGCGGATCAAGACAAGGACAGTCCGCCGGTAGAGGATATTCTGATCGAGGACTGCGAGTTCGGTGATGGCAACGGGATGATCACCTGCGGAAGCGAGGCGACCGTCGTGCGCAACGTCACCGCGAGAAACTGCCGCATCACGGGTGACGCCACCATGCTCACGCTCAAGCTTCGGCCGGACACGCCGCAGCATTATGAAAACATCCTCATCGACGGCGTTTCACTGGAAGGCGGCATGGGCCGCGTCCTCAACGTCGCTCCATGGACGCAGTTCTTCGATCTGAAAGGGCACTCGCCGCCGTCGAGGAAGGTCAACGGAATCACTCTGCGCAACATCCGGGGGGATTTCCGGACCTTCGGGACGCTGCGCGGAAACCCTGGCGACACCCTGAGTGACATCGCTCTCGAAGACATGGACCTCAAGCTCGCCGATGCCGAATTCGCACGCGGGAAGGTCGAGAACCTTTCGTTCAAAAACGTCAAGGTGAACAGCGAGTCCCTATCATCACCTTTATGAATTCGCTTTTCCGCAAGCTACTGTTCCTGATGCTCGCCACCCATGTGTCCGGCGCTGCGGTGGTGGACCTCACCCAGGACACACGCTCGTTCCGCATGACCAACGGGAGGCTTGCGGCAACCATTGAGAAAAGCACCGGCCGCATCACCGCCGCGTCGTTGGATGGCCAGGAATTGTTAGGCAGCGGTTCGGGATATTGGTCGATGTCGGCATCTTCCATGAGTTCCCGCGTCGAAGGATACGGGAAGTCCGTGAGACAATTTGTCTCGATCGATCCTTCGACCAACGATGGCGAACGTGCGGAGGTGGCGTGCGCTTTTCATGGCACCGGGTCGGACGGGGCGTTTCCCGGAACGACGGAAGTGCGTTATGCGATCGACCGTCATTCGAACACGCTTTACGCCACGGCCATCATGAGTCATGCGGCGGGCGATGCGCCGCTGCGCGTGGGAGAAAGCCGCTTTGTGTTGAAACTCGACGGCGGGATTTTTGATCAACTCACCGTGGATCGCGATCGCAACACCATCATGCCCAGCGGATTGGACTGGCAGAAGGGAACGCAACTCAACTTGATGGAGGTGAGGCGAATGACGACGGGCATCCGCAATGGATGGGCCGAACACAAATACGGCTATTCGGCCATGCTTGGCGAAGTTCCCGCCTATGGTTGGGTCGGAAACAAGCAGCCTTACGGGATCTGGCTCATCAACCCGAGCGTTGAATACATCGCCGGAGGTCCCACCAAGATGGAGCTCACCGGACACCTGGATGTCGGTGGAGAGGCGCTTCCCACGCTGCTGAACATGTGGCACGGCAGCCACTACGGCGGCACGGCGCTCTCTTTGGAGCGTGGCGAGGCATGGACGAAAGTGATAGGGCCCTTCGCCATCCATTTCAATCAGGGCGGCAAGCCGGACGAACTCAGGAAATCCGCCTATCAACAGGCCGCGGTCGAAAAGGCCGCATGGCCCTATTCGTGGGTGCGGCATGAAGCATACCCGCTGCTGCCGCTGCGTGGCGGGATTAGGGGCAGGATTCTCATAGATGAAAAAAATCCGGTGCGTTTGGACGGAGACGGAACGTGGGTGGGTCTTACCGTCCCTGATTACGAATCGGCGGATCGGTCGGGACGGCACATGATCGGCTGGCAGCGTGACAGCAAACATTATCAATACTGGGTGAAGGCGGAAGCTGACGGCACTTTCAATCTGAACGGCGTGCGTCCGGGAACTTATGTCATGCGGGCGTTCGCGGATGGCGTGCTTGGCGAGTTTGAAAAGCCCGGGCTGACGACCGGGGCCGGAGCCGTTAGAGACATCGGGGAGATTCACTGGCGGCCGGAGCGGGCCGGTCCCACGCTCTGGGAGATCGGCATCCCGGATCGGAGTGCCGCCGAGTTCCGCAATGGCGACCACTACTGGCATTGGGGGAACTATCTGAAATTCAGATCCGATTTTCCAAACGGAGTGAATTACATCGTCGGCAGGAGCGACTGGCGCAGGGACTGGAATATCTGCCAACCGCTTGAGCTTTCGGCTGACGGAGAGGTGCTCGGAGACTCCACATGGAAGGTTTCGTTTCCTCTCGATGTGGTGCCTGCCGCCGGAACCCGCCTGAGGGTTTCCTTCTGCGGATCGCGGCAGGGCTCCCAACTTGCCTTGCGGATCAATGGTGGCGAACTCGCCCGGTTGGAGATGCCGGAAGACGGGGTGATGCATCGGGATTCCCACCGCGGCATGTGGTTCGAACGCGGTTTCGATATCCCCCCCGACCGCCTGCACACAGGTGAAAACGTGCTCGAATTCCGCCTCAGCGGCACGGTTTGGCATCAGGGGGTGCTCTACGACTACATCCGGATGGAAGCTCGTGAATTGAAACCAAATACAGCGCAAACCCTCCACTGAAGCCATGCATTCGATTTTCAAAACCACCGCTCTGGCGACACTCGTCGCCTGTCCCGCTATTTGCCACGCAGCCCGGATCGAAGTCAGCGCGGTCAACCTGTTGCCACTTGCTCGCCCCTGTGAGACGATTGAAATTCCGGCGAAGGATCTTGAACCTCTCCATGCGAAGAACCTCAGCCTGGTTCACGTGATGGATTCCAACGGAAACGAACTGCCGTGCCAGGCGATCGACACCGACGGGGACGAGCTGCGTTCTTTCGACGCGGTGATTTTTCAAGCCGCTTTCGCCGCCGGGGAAACCAAAACCTTCAAATTGATTGTCGGCGCGAAACAGGTCTATCAGAAAGAGCAATACAAGGCGTTCGGTCGTTTCGTCCGCGAGCGCTTCGATGACTTCGCTTGGGAAAACGACCGCATCGCCCACCGAATGTATGGCCAGGCACTTGAGACTTGGAAAGGCGAACCGCTCACCAGCAGCACCATCGACATCTGGTCGAAACGCACGCCTCGCATGGTGGTCAACGATTGGTATCTGGCGGATGACTACCACGCCGATCATGGTGAAGGCGCGGATTTCTATTCGGCCGGATCGAGCCGCGGGTGCGGTGGCAGTGGATTGTGGGCCGGCGAGCGGCTCTGGGTATCGCGGAATTTCATCCATTCCAACGTTTTGGCTAACGGTCCGATCCGCGTATTGTTCGAGCTCGAATACGCACCGTTTTCGGTCAACGGCGTGGAGGTTGCTGAAACCAAGCGGATTTCTCTGGATGCCGGCCAGCAGTTCGATCGATTTGAAAGCCGCTATCGATTTTCCGGACAGGCGCTGACGGTTGCCATCGGCCTCAAGAAGGTGGCAGGCGAGAAAGTTGAGTCGAATGCCGCACAAGGGTGGCTCGCGAAGTGGGAGAAGATGGAGAAGGGAGCCGGCAATCAGGGACTTGCGGTGATCTCCGCGCCCGTAGCTTTCGACAAGCAGGCTGAAGACCCGCTCAACCACCTGGTTCTAACCAAAATGAATGCGGATAACACCGCGGCTTATTGGGCCGGTTTCTGTTGGGACAAAGCCGGCCTGTTTGCAGATGCGGATGCATGGACACGACACGTGAGCGGGTTCGCCCAGAGTCTCGCATCGCCGCTCCGCATCAAGACCGCTGTGGTCGAGTGATCCGCCGGATGCGAATCAGGGCTGGCAGTTGATTCCAACACTGGCAGCCTGCAGTCCATCCACAGTGGCGGTGACGGTGATGGCGCCCGCTCCGGTGGCCCGAAGAATCGCAAGAGCATGGCCCTGGAAAGCCCGGCGCTGGTTTGCTTGAAACGGTTCGATGCTGATCACCGATCCGCTGTCCACCGCGATGATCCTGCCAGGGCCGGTGACCGCAAAGTGGATGAGGGGATCCGCGGAGGGAACCACGGTGCCGTTTTCATCCGTCAACATCACTTCAAGATGGGCGACATCGTCGAATTCACTCCCCAACGACATCCGGTCGGAAACGATGGCCACCTTGGCCGGTGAACCCGCGGTCCGAAGTGTGTCGTTTGCGAGTTCCTTTCCAGCGATGTAGGCGACGGCCCTGAGCGTTCCCGGCTGATAGGGAACCTTCCAGTTGAGCGCTCCCGCGTCCTTGCGGATGGCGTTCTTTCCGAGCGACCGATCATTGAGAAACAACTCAACCTCTTCCGCATTGCTGTAAACCTCCACGTTTTCCTCATGAGAGTCCGTTTTGGCGGGTGTCCAATCATGGAAGAGAACCTGGCGCCGTTGCCATTCGACGGTTTCGTATCCCGGATCGGCGGGAGTGGCGGCGGTCATGCCGATCCTGCGGACCGCGCACACCATCGGTTTTTCGCTCCACCAGCTTTGGCGTTCACGGCCGCGCGGCTGCACGGTCCCCGTGCGGTCTAACAGTCCGGCGTTGTAAACGGTGAGCGGCCAGCGCCGTGATTCGCCGAGATAGTCGATGCCGGTCCACAGGAACTGCCCCGCGTGCTGCGGGTTGTCGCGGCAGGCGATCCAGGTGGCCCGTTCGTGACCCTGCTCGGTGCCAATGATCTTTCGGCCGGGTTTGGCTTTCCATGCGTCCAGCAGTTCCTTGTCGCGGTAGTTTGTGCCGATGACATCGAGCATGTCCGCCAGTCCGTTGTCATAATCACCGGATGTGTTCGGACGAAAAAGCGCCTGGGTGACCGGCCTCGTCGGATCGAGTTCGTGGCAGATGTCAACCAGTTCGCGCAGGATGGGTTTGGCGACCTCAGGCTTGGAGGTGTCATGGATTTCGTTGCTGATGCTGTAGAGGATGACGCTCGGGTGATTGCGGTCCCGCAGGATTCCATCGTGCAAGTCGGCGTGCGACCACTCGTTGAAAAACAAATGATAGTCGTAGGGATTCTTCCCCGTGGTCCAGCAATCGAAGAACTCGAGCATGACGACGATGCCCATGCGATCGCAGAGATCAAGAAACTCCGGCGCGGGCGGGTTGTGCGCGGTGCGGACGGCGTTCACGCCCAGCTCCTGCAATCTCTTGAGCCGCCGTTCCCAAACAGCGAGCGGGACGGACGCGCCGAGTGCGCCGCCATCGTGATGCAGACAGACTCCCTTGAGTTTGAGGTTTTTGCCATTGATGTTGAATCCGGTTTTCGAATCAAACACCGCCGCGCGGATTCCGAGTGGCGTGCTGACTTCATCGATCACCTTGTCCCCGGACATGATGCGGGTGACGAGTGTGTGAAGCTGTGGTGATTCGGGATTCCATAATTGCGGATTCGAAATCCGGATCTGTTGGTCAAGGTTGCTTTTTTGACCGGCGGAAAGGGAGATGTCAGAGTCGGTGGACGAAACCGTCTTGCCGTCGGGAGCGACGAGAGTGGAACGCAGGATGAACTTTCCGGGTTGGCTGGATTGGTTGGCAAGGGATGTCTGGATACGCACCGTGGCAGACGATTCAGCGACTTCCGGCGTGGTGATGAAAACTCCCCATGGTTCGACATGGACCGGGTGCGCGCTGACGAGACGAACGTGGCGGTAGATTCCCGCACCGGAATACCAGCGCGAGGAGGGTTGGGCCGAGGTGTCGGTTTTCACGACGAGCAGGTTTCCCGCGCCGGGCTTGAGATGATCGGTTAGATCGTAACGAAAACTGACATAACCATTGGGCCTGCGTCCCAAATGATGGCCGTTAATCCAGACTTCGCTGTTGGCCATCACTCCGTCGAATTCGACCCAGAAGCAGCGTCCCCCGGAATTCGCCGGGATTTCCAGCTTCCTGCGGTACCATGCGACTCCTGACGGCAGCCATCCGCCCGACCCGGTGGTCGGCGCGGATTCCTTGAATTCCCCCTCGATGCTCCAGTCGTGCGGGACATCGACCCGTCTCCACCTTGAGTCGTCCCATCCGGGTTTTTCCGCTCCTGCGGCATCTCCTTGATGGAACGCCCAGCCATGATCGAGCGAAACGATGGAGCGGGCGGGCTCTGCATTCAGCGACAAGGGAATGCCGGCGGCCAGGATCAATGCCTGAAGGATGGGTTTCACGGAATCATTCAATCCCATCGCGCGGGGAAATCCAGTCACCGGAATGGGTTAATCCTGGAAGGTTCCGTATGACGCGGTGTCGCCCGTTCGGGTTATTGTTCCGATGGTGCGGTTCATGGCATCAAGCGGCGGGTCCTGCGGAATGGAATCCCGCGGTTCGCCTTGTTTTCTGATTTGCAATCCACACCGCCTTGAGCGCCATAAACGAGTTTTTTCTAAGTCACAACCTTCGTATTGCAACCAACCCTTGCATCAGCCCGGATTTCTGTCTCGACTGTCCCGAATGATGAGCCCCCGCTATCGCTAGGGGTGGTGCCCATCGCCGCGGGCACGCGACACTCGTCACAATCCTTTAGGGACATCATGGGCCTGGTGATAGGTTTTTACCGCCACCTGCTCGTGCGGCGATCTCGTGTAGGGACTGAAACACCTCGGCGGACATATAGTCATCTGAGGAAGCAGCGGTATGGAGGATCTTCGCTTCGTCGAAGACCACCCGTTCTTCGTCGGATCTGAGGGTTCCGTCAGCTCCTTTATCCCCTCGATCCCCCCCGTGGCGAGTTTCGTGAAGGCCTCCTCATGCAGTGGGAGTAGGCGGATTACCCGCCATTGTCCTTTTTTGCTTCCCTGGCTCCAATCCCGTCATTGGAACCCGCCCTTCCGGTGGGCATCGCCATCCTCCGGGCGTGGTGACCAGTCTCGGGATCGAAGGTTACGATTTCAATCTGGTCGAAATCCCCGGACAACCGGTGAGACTGGTTGTTGATCCTAAAGAACCGATCATCGTGCCGCTGGCCCGTAATCCAAAGAACGTACTCGCCGGACCGATCCAGCCCGGACTTGGCTTCCACGCCACCTTTGATCTGGAGAACCACACGTCGGTGGATCGCAAGTTCGAGTTCGTGGACCAGTATTACGCGGACATCAAGATCATCTTCACTATCTTCAACAGCAAGGAACAGGTGGTGTGGCAGTCCTACCAGACCGAGGTGGATATTCCTCCGCTCGCCAAGAAAGTCCATCTCACCCTTGCCGCTTCCGACAACTGGCACAAGACGGTCTTCATTCCACTCGAACACGCGGATCATTCGCTGCTCGCTGACGGCGAATATACCCTTCAGGCGGAGGTGATCGGAAACCCCGGCTACATGGCATCCGCTCCGTTCAGAGTCACCACCATTATCGGCGGCCCGATCATCAACCCCGTGGGGACAAAGTAGAAGGAGCCTTGAGTTGGCGAGCCGAATGAGGTCGTTGATATTCCCGGCGTCAGGCACGCGATCTCCACAAGGCGCAGGCGAGTCTGTCACCTTGCTTCTAATATCAAACGCAC
>CANBTO010000100.1 GCA_947372405.1 Verrucomicrobiaceae bacterium | reverse complement strand
TCAGTCGAGTTGTCGTTTTGGCGGTGGTGGCGGCGGGTTGGGATCTGGCGGTGCCGGCGGAGGTGGTGGCGGGGGCTCCTCCATGCGGTTGACCTCGATCTCTAGCGGGGTCCAGATCGTGGTGTTGCCGTTGATTTCCCAGCCGCATGGGATGCGGTAGCGGTCGACGATCTCGCGGGCCTTCAGGTAAGTGGCAAAACCGTCAAGATTGACTTCGAACATCAGCACCACTTTCGGCAACGAGCTGAGGTTGTAAACCATCGAAAGAAACCTGCCCCTCGGATTATCCATGTCAGCCAGAGACGCATCACCTTTTCCGGCGGGAAGATCGATGTGAACGTTGAGACCGGGCCAGGGCTTGTTGAAAGGCACATGGATCTTCTGGCCGCGGACTTCCATCGGCTTTTTTGCCAGAAGGTTCACAATCTGAGCCTGGTCGTAGATGATGCGGTCCTTGGCCTTCGGGACTTTGATACGTTGTTTGATCAGGTTATGCTCCTCATGCTTCAACTCGGCCATGACCTTTTCCTTTGCGGAAATGAGATCTACGAAATACACCTGATCCGCGCGAACAAAGCAGTAGTAGACGTTCGCATCCTTGGGGATGTCACGGCTGTTGGGAATGCGAACGATCTTCTCTTCCGGAGCTTTTGGCACCGGGGTGGTATCGAGCAGGGCCTTGAGGCGGTCGCGCTCGGTGATCAGGGCGGAAAGTTCAGCCTCCTTTTTGGAACGCTCGTCGGATTTTGAGGCCAATTCCTTGCCGAGAACGGGAAGATCGAACAGTTTGATGTCCTTCTCCTTGACCTGGGCTTCAAGACGGTCGAGTTCGACTTCGATATCGCCTTTGTTAGGGAGACCGGAAAGAGTGGCCGTCTTTTGTTCGTTGGCCGCGATTTCGGCTTTGGTCCGGGCGATCGAGGAAAGCACCTCCGCGACCTGGGCGGACGTGGCGGGCGGAAGATCGGTCAGGATTCGTTTTACGGCGTGGGCGATGCTGATGCCCGCCATCACGAGTACGATGGTTAGAACGCCGACGACATTGGTCATCGTGTCCATCAGCGCGACGAACGGAAGTTCGGCTTCGTTGCCATGTCTGCGTTTCGCCATATTAATGCAAGTTCATGTCAGTTTTTGTAGAACATTCTCAGGTCCACCTCACCCGCTCCGGGGATCGGCAGCTTGCCGGTGAGGATTGCGTATTTGCTCTGCGCAATGCCAGCGGCGAGATTGTATGAGGCGTCACCGTCCTGGCGCATCAGGAAAATCAACATGGCGTTGGGCGTGCTTTTAACCTGGGAAAGGAAGTCATTGTAGCTCTTGTCCGTGACCAGGGCTCCAGTTCCGATGTTCTGTTTATCTGTGAGATCCTTGCGAAGAGTGATTGTTCCGTTAGATGTTTCGACGAAGAAAAGCTTCTTTTGTCCGCCCTGTCCGGTTCCGGAAGGCTGGATGACGACCGGCACGGGCTTTTCGTCCGGCTTCTTGTTGCGAATGGCGAGCTGCTTGTTGAGTTCCTCGATCTCTTTCTGAATCGCCGGCATCTGGCGGACCAGAGCCTCGATCTGAGGCAGGAGATCCTCGATTTGCTTCTGGATCTTCGCGGCTTCCGCCTTGTTCGCCGTGGCCTCCTCGCCTGTCAGGTTCAGGCGCTTTTTCAGTTCTGTCAGACGCGTCTGCTTCTCGATGGAGTCTGTCTTCAGCAACTCCAACTCCGCGATCTTCGAGTTCATCCTGATGCAGTCCATTTCGAGTGATTTCCGCTGCTTGGAAAGTTCGTCGAATTTCCGGGCGGTGGCCACCTCCTCCGGTGTGCGGCCTTTGCTCTGCTGGGTGTTGGCGACGCAGAGCACGACGATGATCAGAATGAGGATGCCGATGAGCGAACACAGGATGTCCAAAAAGGGGATGAGCATCACCTCTCCTTGGCTTCCTTTGCGTCGCTTGGCCATGACTGTGGAACGTGAAAATCAGAATGCTAGGACCAGGGCCACTTCCGCTTCGTCTGCTGGATGACGATCTGCTTGCCACCGAGACTGGTCAGCACGTCATTCAGCCCTTTGATGCCGGACTCCAGGCCACCGAGATATGTCGAAACCTTTTCCATCGACTCCTTGACGGCCTTGTCGGACTCCTCCCGCATCGCCGAAGTCTTGGTGACGAATTCCTCGGTCACGGTGTTTTGAAAGGCTGCCATCTTCTCGTCGAGGCTGGTTGCGTAATCGACCATCCGTGAGGAAAGCGCGTTCAGATCTGCCAGAAGGTCCTGATGAGCATTGGCGAGTTGCTTGACGACGGTGTCAGCAATCGCCGCGGCGTCGCCATTGCCGGCTCCGACGCCGTCATTGAGCCTCGGCAGCAGCACTTCGTTGCAGAAGGCGTCGATCGCGTTGAGATTGTCATCCTCCTGTTTCGAGAGCGAGTTGAGCGGGAAATTCAGCGTCATCGCCAGCACCAGGCCGAGCAGGGTGGCATCAAAGGCCGTTCCCAGACCGCTGGTGACATTGTTGATCGAAGATACGATTTTCCCCACGTCTTCGATGTTGGCGAAATTCATCCCGCCGATGGCTTGGGAAAGCCCGATTACGGTGCCGATGAAGCCGAGCAGCGGGATCGCCCACAGGAAGGCTCGGGTCAGGGTGTAACTGCCGCCGATGCGGGCGCTGTCGATTTCGGACTGGCTGGCCATCATTTCGCGAACATCGGAAGCCGACTGGCGGATCTCGAAAAGCTCGAGCGCCTTGCGGATCCGGTTCACCATCAGGCTGTCCCTCAGCTTGCGCGGCAGCTTGTAAACATGGTCGATGAACTGTGCGACATTTCCGGCGTTGATCTCCTTGCCGATGCGCATCGGCAGCACGTCGAGCAACAGCGCGGCCTTCTGGTGGCGGAGTTTCTTGAATTTGAGGAAGAGGATGGCAATGGACCAGCAGAAGAACAGCGTGTTGAGCAGGCTGACGAGGAAGTGCTTGAAGAACAGCGACGCTACGAACTCCATCGTGGTGTAGGTAGCGTTCGATTTACCGGCTGCCGGATTGAATGGCAGCAGGACCAGAAACCAGACCGCCAACAGGGCGACGCCTATTCCCAGACTGACGAACATGTCCGGGTTGGTCGGGTCTGTTTCCTTCCAGCCGTAGCGGCCAGTCGTCGAATTGGCCGCGCCACGCTTGGTCAAGGACGACGACGGCATGTTCGCGGGGTTTGCAGGGATCTGAAGACGGGCGTTGCACCCGGGGCAACGGACGAGCTGACCCGCCTGATCGGGTTCAGACTTCAGTTGCATCTGGCAGCTTGGACAAAGGAATTCCATGGGTATTGGTTGGTTTAATGTGAAACTTTAACGAAATTTTCTCCCTACGGGTTAGGTGCCTGGGTGGGGAATGCTGCAGCCGGGAAAGAGACAAGGTCTACTTTCGGAATGGTAAGATCGACCTACAGGTGCTGGTTGTCGGGGTTGGAATACTCGGGGGCTTTCTCGAAGGCGACATTGTCCGGCACAGGAAGATTTACTCCGAACGACGGTCTGAAATTGAGAATTGCACATACGAAGACAAGAATGATTTGACGCATGATGGGGTAGGTTTTTTAGTTACCAGTGATGGAGGAAGCAAGTATCGTCGACTTGCTATTTATTTTGCTTCGCCAGGAACGAAGGGAGTCGGCGGAATTTCAAATTTTCTTCCCCGCCACTCAGCGATAACTCTTAAATACTTGTAAGGGTCACTCCATGTGCTGGAAGGTTCGATCACGGTGGACTCGGGCCATTCGTTCCAGCTCGTGACCATGATGTAGTCGGCTCCGGCGGCGGCGGCGGCGCGGAGGAAATCGCGCAGGGTCTGTCCGTCGCGACGCGGCATGACGTAGGGATCGTCGCGGAAGCGGGAGTTGTCGTGGCCGGGATGGACTGGCAGGAGCATCTTTTTTCCCGCATCGTGAGCGAGCTTTGTCAGGTAGCGATATTTGCCGACGAGGGCGCCGTATTCGTGTGCCCGGAAGTTCGAGAACGTACTGTAGAAGGCGAAGCTGTCCACGCCCGGAGTAGCGAGCCAATCCTCGGGGATGCGCTTTTCGCGGTCCTTGTCACCCGCATTGGCAGCTTTGGCATCGTGGGCGATCTTGTCCACGATCCAATAGACGGGGCCCACCTCGCTCTCGACGTGTTTTTTTAGCAGCGGAAACTCGGCAGCGGCAAGCCCCGGTTCTGTCGCCACTTGGTAGAGATACACCACGGGACGTCCGTCGATGCGGAGGTAGGCCGGGTGATCCTTGTAGCGTTTCAGAGCACGCGCCAGCATGACCTGATAATCTTCGAACTTTTGGTGGAACTGCGCGCGTTCATCGAGCAGTGCGAACTTGAAACCGTGCTTGCCTGCCGCAGCCACGATCCCGCGATCAACGTTCTGGTCGAGAGCGTCGTGCGTGTCCCACCAGTCCACGAGAAACGCATCGATCCCCGCCGCCTTCGCCAGTTGAACGTGCCATTCAGCGACCACCGGATCGGCGCTGTCGTAGAAGCCGACGAGCGGACGGAACATGCTGTTCGGAGGCGGCTCCCCCGGCTTCCGCGCCAGCTTCGCCAACTCGTTGTTTTCGGATGAGGGATAGGTCCAGTGCAGGAATGGATGCGTGGGATGCTGCCCGTCGTGATACCAGCAGTAGTAATTCGCCAGCAGCAGTGGGGTTCTCCCTTCATTTTCCCCACCCATTGCACAAAGGGCTGGTGAAAGCACAACCGCTGCCAACATTGCCAAGGTCCTCAGAAACGTCTTCATGTGATACAGGAACGAGTTGACTTGTTATTTGCTTTGAAACTGACGGCTGGAGACGAGTGTATGGATGAATTTGCGTAGTGCGAAGTCTTTCTTCTTCCCCTCCTCCACCATGGTCGACATAAGTTCTTCATCGGCGAATCCACAAGGACGCCCGAGTGCATACTCGATCAGTGCATCGAAGAATCCGAGCGCCAATTTCGCGGGCTCCGCCGCAATCAGATCGCGCAACTGGAAGTAATCGTTGAAGGCGGGGCCGTGATGGAAAGCGCCTGCAGGATCAATGGGCCAGGTCTTAGGACCATAGCTGTCCTCGGTGCACCACTTGCCCGCGGCATTGAAATTCTCAAGGCCGAATCCGATCGGATCGATCTTGCGTTGGCAGCTCGCACATTGCGGCTCTTCCTGATGGGCGAGCATGCGCTCCCGCGTGATCAGGATTTTGCCCTCAAGCCGAGCGAGCTGGGGAACGTTAGGAGGAGCAGGTGGCGGCGGATCGTGAAGCAGTTTGCGCAGGACCCACGCGCCACGTTCGACGGGACTGGTGCGTTCCCCATTGCTTCCCATCGCGAGTACAGCGGCCATTCCCAGCAGGCCGCCGCGCGGTGAACCGGCCGGCAGATCGCGCGCGTCGATCTCCACTCCTAGCAGATCACGAATGGTGTTCCTGTATTCACGCCGGTTGAGCCGCCGCATCGTGATTTTTCCGCCCGAATCGCCCAGCGAGCGCCGCGCGGCCATCAACGAGTGCGAGAGTGAATCGAGAAACTCCGTCTTGGCCCCAGCCTCCGGCTGTTTCGCATCGTCCGGCGGCATCTCGCCGGAGTTGAGCTGGTTGAGGATCTTTTGCCAGCGATCCGCGCTTTCCGCCGGATCAATGGCAAAAGAAATGTCATCCAACCGCAGTTTGCCTTTGTGCTTCTTCTCATTGTGGCATTCGACGCAGTTGTCCGTGAAAAACACGCGGTGCTTTTCGTCCAACTGAGCATGCGCTGGCTCAGCCGCGTTGAGGGAGTGGGAAGTCGTGAGCAGGGCCAGCACCATGGTGGCGTGAGTCACGCAAAGCGAAATAGACAGCCCTGCTGATCTCATAAAAGTGCGGAAAACGGCAGCAGCGGATCTCATGGTTGTGATTTCCCATCAGAAGGAGTCCAGTGAAAATAGAAACGGAAGGCTTCAGGTTGCTCACTGAAACCGGGGGCTGGCGATTCATTGGAAGTGCCGGCATTTTGCATGGGCCAGCGTTGACCTTGGTGGCATCGCAGTGGCACGACCTGGACAGTGATCGCGCCGGAAGCACACGCTGCCTTGGCGGACGGCAGCTCGAAGATACCTGGGGAAGGATGCTCGCTGTCAAAGTTGTTGTAGCGTGGACTTGTCTTCAGATCAAAGCGGTTGGCGGGCACGTCGAGGTACCCGTCCATGGACGATGCATTCTCATCGAGATGAAGAAAGCCTTGCAGCGTGCGGTTTTGGGACTGAATGGAAAAGGATGTCCAGCCATCCAATGGAGTCCAAGTGATGTGGCCACCGCGCACGATCGCCCTTTGCACGTCAGGGGCAGCACCGGTGGCAACTTGAAAGGGGGAAGCTGGATTATAAAGCATCAGCTTGTTGTCGCGTGCCAAGGTGAAGTAGATCTTTCCTTTGGCATCGGCTGCGGGAAACTGGGGATAGTCCAGCTTATCAAGCAAAGTTTCCTGTGCTCCAGTGAGGCTGTCTATCCGCACGAGCAGGCCTGAATTGCCTTGATCCTCAAGGTTCGACTCCGAGCAGAGGTATAGCTGAGTGCCACTAAGCGTGATGCCGCGCGCCCGCCAGAAGCCGCTGGCCAAAATGGTGATGTTCCCATCGGGTTTCCGCACCTTCACGACCCCGGGCGATTCGGGGCGGCTGTAGCCCTCGGACATGTGTTTGAAGGTCGCATATTCGGACACATACACGGATCCGTCGGAACCGACCGCAATGCCATTCACTGGAGCCCGCGCGCTCATGAGTTCGCTGGTCATCCCGGTTTCATGATCCCATTTGAGGATCTTGCCGCCTTCCATTACGACAAACAGATTACCGGCAACATCGCAAGCCAACTGACGCGGGCGCGTGATGCCCTCTATGATGTGCGCCTCCGTGCCGTCCGCTCCGATGCGAAGCACCTTGCCAGGGTTTCCGATGTCGCCCAGATCGATGCCGACAAAGACATCACCGGTTTTATTGGCGGTCAGTCCAAACATGCCGGGCGTCTCCTTCGCGCGCCACACATCGGTGCTCCCACGTGTAGGATTCCAGCGCTTGATTTCACGATGATTGAACTCGGTGAAAAGCACGGTTTCATCGCGGGCAACCGCGGTGCCAAAGCTATAGTGCGCATCTGCAATCGGAATGGCATCACAAGTACTGACTCCAGCAATCGTGGTGAGCTTTGCCACCTCCTGACTCGTGGAAGCAGAGTTCAGTGTAGCCAGCGGCGCCAGCAGCAGTGCGGAGAGGAGGACATGGGTACCGTTCATATTCAGCTAAATGCGCTCTGACCAGTTTACTTCATTTTGAGCATTCGGTGTCCTCTCTCCTTCGTTTTCATTTGAAGGCATACAGCTATACTTTTGCATTTTTGGGTGGTTCCTGAAAGAGCTTTAGCTGGAAAGAATGGATGACCAACTCTATCGCAAGTCGATCAATGCGGCGCGCGCAACATGGCGACCCTGAACGGGAAATCGTCGGCAACTTAATCACGCAAACCTGTGATCCGCATCAACCGGTCGGTTTGTGTGTAGGCTTCGGTCACCCATTCGACAATGCGTTTGGGATCAGGCGAATATTCCAGTTCGATGGAGACGGCACCGTCAATTTTCAATTCCTTGATGGCTTGTAAATACGGCTCGAACTTCACGATACCACGTCCGGGCGGAAGATCACCGTGAACCTTGCCATCGCAATCGCTGATATGCACGTGGATGGCCTTGCCTGCGAGTTTCATCAGATCGAGCGGGCTGCTGTCGGATAGCACGAGGTGGCTCACGTCAATGTTCGCGCGCACATGCGGATGGTTGCAATCGTTCACGAACCGGACCATCTCGTCCACATTGTTGAGCAGGCTCAAGCGGAACGGCTCCAGTTCGAGCGCGATGTCCAGGTTGTGACGGCCGGCGTAATCACCAATCTCACGACAGGTATCGACGCCCCATTGCCATTGGGCGGCGGGCGGGATCACTTCGCGTTGCCAGATGTATTCGCCGAGCACGAGCAGGATGTTTTTCGCGCCGAATTCAGCGGCAAGGTCCACGAACTTCTTGCAGCGCTCCACGTGGAAAGCCCGGACCGGATCGTTGAAATCTATCAATCCGGTGGCGACGACGACCACCGAAACGATGGGTAATTGTTCCTTCTCACAGGTGCGGGCGATGACGAGCTTTTCCTTTTTGGAAAGCGTCATCGCCTCGGTGAAGATATCCACACAATCGAAGCCGATGCGGGAAATGTGTTTGAGGCCGGTCGCGGTGTCCACTCCAGCCTGGTCAAATGCACTGTTGATGATTCCAAGTTTCATGATGATGTGTTGTGTTTTTTGTTAGTCCAGCATTTCAGAAAGTTTCACCAGCCGCTTTTTATCCGCGCTCAGATACGCGGCGTCCACGAGCGCCATGGTTTTCAAATTGTCACGTCCGCTGACAGCAGGTTCACCACCGGTTTCGAGGGCGATGAGCAACTGCCCCATCGTTCCGGCAAAGGCGTCAGGAAACCAGCTCCCGCTCCATTTGGGTTCATGAAAACTTTGGTCACCCTTCGCGGCGTAACGGATGGACGAAGGGCTGGTGTAAGGATCTTTGCACCAGCCGAGATCGCCAATGGCGAGCCCGTTCATGCCTTCGATGCGCCATTTGATGCCGATGTCGCCGGGACAGCCTTCTTTCGCCGGGCCGGTCCAAGTGTCGTCAATCGCCACACAGCGCATGCCGTTCGCGTATTCCAAAATGTAGGTGCAGATGCCGTCCGTGTGTGGAAACGACGTGCGCGGATCAGGCCGCGTGCTGCAATAGATCCCCTCCGGCTCGCCAAACCAATAGCGAAGGCAATCCAGATGATGGATGGACATGACCCTTAGTGTGACCCAGCCCAATTCGGCCTGCCACGGCATCCAATGTGGAATACCGCGCATATCGATCGTGGCAAACACCGGTTCGCCAATGGTACCATTGGTGAGCAGGGTTTTTGCGGCCCGCACCGACTGGTCGTAGCGCATGTTCTGGTTCACGGCGAGGATGATTCCGGCTTGCTCGCAGCAGCGAACGGCTTCCACCGCCTCGGCATAGTTCATGCCCAACGGCTTTTGTGCGAGAATGCCCTTGACCGTTTTGCGCTCACAGGCGGCCTTGATCAACGCGAGTTGCGCGTTCGGCGGCACAGCGATGTCGAGCACTTCGATGGTCTCATCATCGAGCATTTGTTCATAGCTTTCGTGGACTTTGGGGATGGCGTGACGCTCCGCGACTTTCGCCGCGTTATCCCGTGACCGCGACGCGATGGCTACAGGGTTGAAACCGGCCTTGCGGTAACTGACCAGATGGCAATCGCTGACAATGAAGCCGCTGCCGAGGATGCCGATGCGAAAATCTTTCTTCTGCGGCGGTTGCGGATGAATGTTTAGTTCCATGGTTTGATGCTTTAGGTGACAACCGAGAATTTGTGGATGGTGGTCTGGCGATATGTTTCGTTCGGACGCAAGATGATGTTACCGAGATGGGGGTCGTTCACACCGTTCGGGTAACCCTCGCATTCCAGGCAAATCGCCGAGTGCGGGCCGTAACTCCTGCTCGATTTCCCGGTCAACGTGCCGTCCAGCGAAACTCCGGTGTAAAGTTGCAGGCACGGTTCGGTGCTATGGATTTCCATCAAACGGCCACTTTGTGGATTCAATAATTTAGCGACAGGTTTCGGGCCGAAACCCTTGCCGGCGTTCGTGAAATAAACATCGCCATGATTTTTCCAAAGACCCGGAATCGCATCGCCGACTCGACGGGCGCGGGTGAAATCATTGGCAAGACCGGCCACGGACTCGCGGCGCCCGAGCAGCATCATCGCTTCACCGGTGGGCGCATATTCATTGGCGAAAATTTGCAAGACATGGTCGTCAATACGCCCGTTGCCTTCTCCGGCAAGGTTGAAATACGAATGGTTCGTCAGGCTAAGTGGAGTGGCTTTGTCGGTGACGGCTTGATATTCGACCACAAATTCGTTCTCGTCCGTCAATGTGTAAAAAACGCTGACACGCACATTGCCCGGATAGCCTTCTTCGCCATCAGGCGAATGATAATCCAATTGCAGGCGTGGTTCCTGTTCTGAAATGACAGTCGCACTCCAGATCCGCTTGTCAAAGCCCACCATACCACCATGGAGATGATTGGGCGGATCATTGATCGCGAGCCGATGGCTTTCCCCGTCGATGGAAAATTTCCCCTGCGTCAACCGGCCTGCCACACGACCTGTGATGCAACCGAAATACGGATGTCCGGCCAAGTATTGCTCCAGATTGTCGAAACCAAGAACCACGTCAGCCAGCCGGCCTTCGCGATCCGGCACCCACAACTGCGTGACGATGCCGCCGTAGGTGATGACTTTGAGGCAAAGTCCGTTTTTGTTAGTCAGCGCGTATTCGTCAATGCGCTCACCCGACGGCATTTCTCCAAATATACGTTTCTGGATCATACACGAGTTTTGGCCTGTTCGAAGCATTCACGGGCGACCCGCGCATACACCAGTGCCTGCGCGTAGCGGTCCGATTCCTCGCGCAACGTTCCGTCTGAATCAGAAAACTTCCGCCCGTAATAGATGAAAGGCGCGAGGATTTCCGGTGCCAGCACCAGGTAGTCACCGGGTTGGGCGGACGCGAGGAAGCCGGCCATCGCGCGGGTCCACATCTCACGATGGTGCGCCATGAAATCGTGGATGCCGAAGGCCTGTGGCACGTTGGCGTTTCCATCGCCGATGTCCACCTGCATGCAGGCCGGGTTGCCGATGCGGCCGTGCATGAAGCGGACTCTATCAAATATCGGTTGCATCAAACGCCATTTGGCTTCGAGGTCGCCGTAGGGAAGTTCCTGACCGGTGTAGAAGTGGCTGAAATCACCATTAAACCGAACTTCTGGAATCCGCTTGGTCAATTGGATCGTGCGCCAGGCATCCTGGGTGATCGTGGCGCGATGCGTTTCGATGTAGAGCGGGATATCCACTTTCTCGGATGCGTTCACAATGGAATGCGCCAGTGCGTTCATTTCAGAATCATCTTCAAAACCGCTGCCCACGTGAAGTGTGACGGCTTCATGGCCGAGCGATTTGAATTGATGCGCCAGCGTTTCCGCGTCGGTCGGCGAATCCACGCGGCCGCTGCCGGCGCAACCGATGCCGACACGCCGGCAGAGTTCAGGATCACCATCCTGAACGCCTTCGAAACCGGCTTCCTTCATGCAGGCCAGCGCCTCTGCACCCTTAAGCCGCGGCCAGATGGAGTGCGCCGGCAAGTCCACAAGTGTGCCAAGGTTGAGGTAGATTTTCAACCGGGGTGGGTGGCCGGAACCGTCGTTAAGGTTTTTTATCATGCTTAGAATTCGTCGTAGGCGATCTGCTTGGGCGAGACGTCCAAATCTTTCAACGCTTGGATGGTGGATTGAATCATCACCGGCGGGCCGCACAGATAATATTCCACTTCTGTTGGACAGGTGTGCTTTTCGAGATGCTCGCGCTTGAAAACTTCGTGGATAAATCCAGTGTGTGAGGTCCATTGGTCCTCGGGCTGTGGTTCGGACAGCGCAAGGTGGTAGGTGAAGTTTGGGAATCGACGCGCAAGGTCTTCAAAATACTCCCGGTAGAAAACTTCCTGCAGTGAACGCGCTCCATACCAGAAGCTGATCTTGCGGGAGCTCATTTGCGTTTCCAGCAAATGAGAAATATGCGAGCGGAGTGGCGCCATGCCGGAACCGCCGCCGAGATAGACCATTTCATTCTGCGTGGGC
>CANBTO010000099.1 GCA_947372405.1 Verrucomicrobiaceae bacterium | reverse complement strand
GTGGGTTTGGCCGGACGTGCCCGCCGGTTTTAGTAACCGCGAGCGGAACACCCGCATTTTTCCTTCGAACAACGCGCTTCCCCAGCCCAGGGAAAAAATGTAAATTGCAGCACCCGAATGTTTCAATGTGAGGACCCCGACGAATTCACTAACATCCATCAGCCATGAACCCCCAGCCACCAAAACCAGGAAAGCGACACCTTTGGACCCGCAGGCACATCGCCATGCTAGGAAAGTTTCCGGATTCCGTCGTCTCTCGAAAACTCGACTTATGTCTCAGCACGGTTCTCAAAAAGCGCCAGGCACTCGGCATCCAAGCATCGCGTCCTGCCAAGACCATCAACTGGACCCCTGCCATCATCGCCATGCTGGGCAAGGTCCCCGACGGCGAAATCGCCAGAACCTACGGCATGAACATCCTCTCCGTTCAGCAAAAGCGGGTCTCCCGCGGCATCCAGTGCTATGCCCGCAAATCCAAAATCTGGCACTTCTGGACTAAAAAGGAAATCGCCCTGCTCGGGAAAATGCCAGACGGCGAGGTCGCCCTCAGAACCGGAATCCACAAACCCTCCGTCGCATGGAAACGCTGCAAACTCAAGATTCCACCCTTCACCCAGAAGCGCCCGAAAAAACTCCTCACCGACTGGACCCTCAGAGAGATCGGCGTCCTTGGCAAAATGACCGACGCCGCCGCTGCCGCCACCCTCGACCTCGCGCATTCAGCCGTCCGCCTGAAACGCATTTCCCTCGGTATCCCACCCTTCGGCCGCTCCTCCTCCAAATAATAAAATTCGCAGGATTCGCCCGATTTGTGGTGCCTGTTCCTCTTTGCTATCAACCATCAAACTCTTCTGAACCGCCAAGGCGCAAAGGTCGCAAAGGGACGCAAAGGTTTGGAGAGATTGAAGGCACCGCGAATCTAGCGAATCTGGCGAATCTGGAAAGATTGAAGAATGGCGCCGGCTTCGCTATCAACCATCAACTTTCTACTCTCAACCTCATCCTGGAAAACCGCCAAGGCGCAAAGGCCGCGAAGGGACGCGAAGGGACGCGAAGGGACGCGAAGGGACGCGAAGGATTTTTGAAGGTTGAAGCGAAACGCGGAGGCGCGAAGAACGCGGAGCTTGGCGCGGAGAAGAGACGAGGTGGATTGGAGACCAAGGACGATGAGCCCCGGGACTGGCCGTCCCCTCTTCGCTATCAACTATCAACTTTCAACCATCAACTTCTTCCCATACGCGTTACGCGAGGCCATCCTACGCCAAGGCCACTGCGGACAAGCCGCGACGCCCCACCGGATCATCCAATAAAACTCCTCAATACCCGCAGGTGCTGAATGGCGAGGCGGGCAGGCCGTCCTTGTTGTAAAGGTTGCAGCCGGCCGGATGCTGGGTGTAGGCGTAGCGCACGGCGATCGGCTCGCTGACCTCCTTGGAAGAAACGATGAGATCCGATCCGTCGATCTTGCCATCCGCCCAGTGCCAGCTGCCATCCTTGGCCTGGATCGACAACCATGGTATCGGCGCGTCCGGGGTTGGCACCGGCGGCGCGAGGCCTTCCTTTTTGGCGATCATCAGGCCGTGCTGTGCGCAGTCGAACTTGACGCGGATCCTGCCGCCTTCGATCACCTGGTTCTTGTAGAGCGGGCCGCTCGGGACCACGTCCTTTTTTCCATAGGCCTTGTTCAGCGCCCAAGCTGCCAAGCGCAGGCCGACGTCGTATTTGTTGCCCGGATGCTCTTTCTTCTCGCCGATGTCGATGGTCACCGCGATGCCGGTGTTAGGAATGGTCGTGAGCGCTTCGACCTGGGCGGCGCGGATGGCGGCTCGGCCGTCGCCGCCTTGTGGTTTGTCGACTGGCGATTCGCCAATGGTTGAAAGCTGGACGATGTAGAACGCGAAATCCCCCTGTTTCCATGCACCGCGCCAGCCATCGATCAGGCGCTTGAGCATCGGCAGGTAGTCCTTGCCCTGCTTCTCGTTGGCCTCGCCCTGATACCAGATGGTCCCGCGCATTGCATGGCCGAGCAGGGGTTCGATCATGGGCATGTAGTTCTGATACTTCGTGTTGGTCGGCGGGTCTCCCGGGGCGACATACCACCAACCTTCGATGCCGGTGCCCGCCACCGCGGCATTCATCAGGCCCACGGGAACCAGCAACTCGCCCTGCAACTTATGGCCGAAGACATACGAGACGCCGTAGCAGCGACCGCAGGTGTCGGGTGCGCTGACCGACCAGGCATCATCGAGAAAGCGCAAGGCCGGGCGCTTGGGATCGAGATTGGTGCCGCGCGAGTTGTATTTCACGCACATGTTAGACTGTCCCGAGCACAGCCAGACCTCACCGATCAGGATGTTGTAAAACGTTCTCTTCTCTTCCTTGCCATCGGTCTTGGTAACCACCGTCAGCGTGTGTCCGGCGGGTGCATCGTCCGCTGACTTCAGCTTGTCGGCTGGCATGGCATCGAACTTCACGTCGAAGCGGCCGTCCGCGCCGGCTTTGGAGGAACGCTTCTGCTGGTCCAATGAAACAGCGACCTCCGCCCCCGCCAGTGTCCAACCCCAGACCGGGATCGGCATCTGTTGCTGGAACACCGCGTTGTCGTTGAAGGGACGTCCCATCCGCGGCGCCAACTCCAGCGGGATCGGCGGTTTCGGGAAATTCGTTGCCAACTCCGCGGCCGGCAAGCGGCCGATGACTGTTAGACCAAGGGCGAGAAAACCGAATGCGGCGTGGAGTGTGAGGTGGGAGCGGAAGTTCATGGGAGCGTTGCGATGGATGAAGAGCGATGAAGAAGTGATCAGTGATTAGTGGAAGAGAAGAAGGAGAGATTGACGATCCGCCGTCGCCGTTAGGCTTTGGCGGGACAAGTTGAGGATTGTTGATTTTGGATTTTTGATTGGGAAGAGGAAGAGATGCCGTTTCGTCAGTTCTAAAATCAACAATCGTCAATCGGAGTTCGTCAATCAGACTGGTTTGGGATTGGAGATGGAATGGTGGATGGATTGAATCAAAAAATCCCTGGCTTGATCGCTCTCATTATTTCAGGTCCGACTTCCTGAGTCCCTCGATGCGGAGATCCATCTGTCCGCACGGGGCCTCGGCCTTTTTGTCGTATTCCACGTTGCCGTAGGCTGCGAGCACATTGGTGCCGGTTTTCAGGTGTTTGATCTGACCGGCACCCAGGACGATGGGGCGGTAGTGCGGCATGTCCTTCCACCAGCCGTAGGAATCGATCTCGTGACCGTTGAGGAAAACGCGGAAGCCCTGCCGGGCGAGGATGCTCAGGCGGTAGGAATCGTAATCCAGGGCATCCACATCGAAGGTCGTGCGCATCACCAGAAACTCGCCCTTGCCCCAGTCGGACTTGTTAGAGAAGGAGGCGTTGCCCTGTTTGAATTCGCCGGTGCCGATGGGCGCGAGGCCCTGGTTCCATTTGCTGTCGTCGTATTCGGGTGCCTGCCAGCCTTTCAGGTTTTCGGGCAACTCGATGTTCCGGAAACGTCTCTTCTCGCGGGGATGCAGCCGGTCCTTTTCGGTTAGAGGATCGAATGACACGAAGCGCCACGTGCGCTCCGCGGGCGGTACTTTGCCGAGGGCTTTCCATCCGGCATCGGGATTCCTGAGTTTGCTCAGATCGATGATCGTGTCCACCAGCGGCTGGTTCTCGTCCTTCTCCGTGTTCATGCGTTGGATGAGTTCCGCGCGATACACCTTGAAGAGAATGTCGGTGAGTTCCTCGCGCTGTGCGGCAGGCAGTTTTTCGAGAGTGGTGAAAAGCCCGTATGGACGGCCCTCGGGATTCGCGTTCGGTGAGGCCACGAGGTTGATCAGATCGCCGGTCCCGAAATCCGCCATGCGCTCCTTGACCATTTGTGCGACGGCCACGGCGGATGCGGGCTCGGTCTGCAGGCAGGCCTTGGCCGCCTGGATGACATTGAACGCTCCCTCCGGTGAGCGCGGGCCGCTCTTGATCTCGCTCGATGCGATCGATTTCCGCAGCCCCTCCACGATCAACTTGCCGATCGGGCTCGTGGGTGTCTTGCGTTTCAAGACCCCTTCGAGGTGGTTCATCATCCGCTCGCGTGGCTGGGTGTGGTATTCGCCGGTCGCCATCGCTAACAATTTTGGCAGGATTTCGAGATAGAGGGAGTCATCCTTCTCCAATCCCGAGACCGCCATGAAGGAGGATTCACGCAACCACCAGTCGGAGTGCTTCGTCCACTGCAGGATCAACGGCACGCGTGTCTGGATGTCCTTCGCCGGTGCGAATTTGAGGGCCATCAACGCGCCATCGACCACATACCACGACTCCTTGGGATCCGTCACCATCTTGGTGATGGACTCCAACATCGCGGGCGTGAACTTGTCCGTGGGGATCGGATCCTTGCCGATTCCGAACCAGTAGTTGTAATCGATCATGCCGTCGAGCGCGGCACGCCGCACGCGCGGATCCGCGTCACGCAGGAGTTTCTCCAACTCATCGTAGGCGCCGACGGTGCGCAGGGCTTTTCCCGCCTGCGTCCGGATCATGTAGTTCCGGTGATAGACGTTTTTCAGCAGCGTTTCACGCGGCAGGGTGTTGAGATCCAGCTCTGGTTTATGATATGCGCCGCCGAGGGCGTAAAACGGGACATGAGTGGGTTCTTCGGGTCCGTATTTCAGGTAGGCCGGGTTGTGGTCGATGGAGAGAAATGCCTTGTCGGCTTCGGTGCCCCAGATGTTTTCGGGCAGCTTGTAGGGCTTCGAGTATTTCGAATGCGGAGCACCGGTGATGCGCAGCGTGTGCAACGGTGCGGTGAAGGACAGTCCCATGCCTGGACCGGAGGAGCCGATTTCACCGTTGCCCCAGGCCAGCGTGGCGATGCCGATGCTGCCGCCCGGCTCGCGGCTGAGGTCATGCCACCACATGAGGCGGTCCATCGACTGGCGGAAAAGCGCGGGTTTTTCCTTCATCAGATAGGAGGTGGTGATGCCGCGCCAGATGCCATCGCCGCGACCGTCATCGGCATGCCCCTGCACCAGCAGCGGGTAGCTTTCGATCATCGACAGGGCCAGATGCTGGCGGGCCTTCTGATAGATGGAGGCATCGCCGCTGGCACCTGCGGCGATCTGCATGGCAGCGGCGATCATGCCGTCCTTGCCGTTGGATCCGAGTCCGCCTTCGCCGCGGTGGTCGCCGTAAGCGACCGTGCCGTGACCGGCGAAGCGATAGAAAAACCGGAGTGCGCCGAGCAAGGTATCCTCGTCGACGTTGACGCCGCACTCCTTGCTGAGCAGCAGCGTGGTGAGCACCTGCGCGCCGGCCGGGTTCATCAAGCCGCCGGCGACATATCCGGGATTGATTCCCTGTCCCCAGTGTGCCCATCCGCAACCGAACTTCTGGCGTGCCTTCGCGTCGTCGCAGTAGTGTTGCAGGATCGGCAGCACCGACGCGTCTCCGGTGCGCAGGTAATATTCTCCGCAGGCGATGCCGTTGTAGCCATTGTTCCAGGTGTGGTCACCGATCGCGCGCACATCCTTGGGGAAAGCTGCAAAATAGGCTTTCACCTGCGGCAGATATTGGTCGTCACCCGTGGAGAGCAGGAACAGGCAGGCGAGTGCACCCGGAATGCCGCCTTGTTTGAACTTCGCGGGATCGGAGTAGAATCCAGCGGCTTGATCGATGATCTCCTTGGATTTCTTGCAGTCGAGTGGCCAGGTCTTGCTGTAGGTGCCCATCACGGGGATGCCAACCGTTTCCTTGCGGGTCGTTTTGCCGTCCGCGGAAGTGACATCGAATTCCATCTTGCCATCGGTGGCCTCCGCCTTGGTGAGTGCTTCGCCGCATGCGACGAAGGGATTGAGTCCCTTGAGCGCCACGCCGTTGATACCCGTGATGATCTCACCCTTGTTGAATTTTCCCGCGGCCGGAGAGCCGGGCATCATGCCTTCGACCTTGACGATCACGCCCGGGTAAACCCGCGTCATCAGGCCCGTGGTGCCGATACAGCCGAATGGCGTGTCGCGGGCCGGGTCCGGTCGCGATTGATAGATTTTTTGTCCGGTGTAATAGGATGTGAGCTGATAGGATACGGCGTCCGCAGGCGCGGCATGGAGTGGAGCGATGCCAACCAGCAGGGTGGTGAGGGCGAAGGATGCGTGGCTTTTCATGGGAGAGATGCGATAACGGGAGGATACGCGGTGAATCCGCGGCGGCTATCCGATCTTGTGGAGTCAACGGAATCAGACTTCGCGCTCTCGAAATCCCTGCTGGGCGCGGCGGCTCGCCGAGCCCACTTGTCCGCAGCAGGCGGGAGTCACTGCTCCGCGACTTGAGCGGAGCCAAGGATCAACCTGTCATCGGTTTCACCCGCACCGAGATGACCAACCGCCGGGACAACCACGAAAACCACGAAAGGTCACGTCACAGCGACGGGTAAAACCGACACGCCCATCCTTGATCACTCGCACCACTCCATTTCCATGCGCTCCCTGCTCTTCTGCATCCTTCTCACGCCGGTCACGCTTTGTCCGGCCCAGCAAGCTCACCAAGCGCTCAACCTGTGGCCGGCGGATGCGGGGAAAGTGGCGGAGGAAAAGGTGGTGGCCGGCAAGAACGACTCAGTGAAACGCATCACCGACATCCATCAGGCAACGATCACCCCGTTTCGGGTGGCCGTGCCGCCGGATGTGGTCCATCCCGCCGTGCTCATCTTTCCCGGGGGTGGCTACTCGATCCTCGCCATCGACAAGGAAGGGACCGAGATCGCCGAATGGCTCAACCGCTTTGGCTGCTCCGCATTCGTCGTCAAATACCGGGTTCCCAATAACCGTGAAGGTGCCTTTGCGGATGGGCAGCGCGCCGTGCGACTCGTGCGCCAACACGCCAGGGAATGGAGCATCGATCCCAAGCGCATCGGCGTGATCGGATTCTCCGCGGGCGGCCACCTCTGCGCACGCCTGAGCACGGACTTCGGCAAAATGGCCTACGAGGCGGTGGATGAGGCGGACAAACTGGACTGCCGTCCCGACTTCTCGATGCTCATCTATCCGGCCTACCTGGGGACCAAGGACGGGAAGGTCGCCGCGGAACTGCCGGTCTCCGCCAAGGTGCCGCTGACCTTCATCGTCCAGACCAAGGACGACAAGAGCTTTGTCCAAGGCACCATCCTCTACGATCAGGCGCTCAAGGCGGCCGGCGTTTCCTCGACCTTCCACCTCTTCGAAACCGGCGGCCACGGCTACGGCCTGCGCCCCTCCGCCAACGAAGTCTCCAAGTGGCCCGCCCTCGCGGAAGAGTGGATGAAAAGTAGACGTTGAATTCCGGTGTTAGAGTTATCCAATCGGTGAGTGATTGGTGAATTCCGGGACTGAGCCCGAGCATGGTTGCTATTCGGATATGGGGTAGGGCGAAGCGGCCTCGCCCTACCGGGTTTGAATGTGCCCTACCGGCAATTCCGGGTCCGCCTTACGGGGCAAGCCCAAGTTCCTTTTTCTTCAGGCCTTCGAGGCAGAGGTCGATTTGCCCGACCGGGTGAAGCTGCCCTTCGGCCTTCTTGTCTTGCTCATACCGGACTTTGGTTTGAACCGCCAACGTATTGGTGCCTTTCTTCAGAAGCGCCTTTGCCTTTTCACCGAGCAGGACGAAACGATAGGCCGGGATGGATTCGTTTCTAGTTTGGGAATGGAGCTTCTGTCCGTTGAGGTAGAGGATGAAGCCCTGGTCCGTCAGGAACTTGATCCGGTACATGTCATCGTCCAGGTTGGTCACTTCAAAATTCGTTCGCATCAGGAGATACTGGCCGGTCCCCCAATCGGAGTGGTTAGTGAAACTGAAGTTGGGTGTGGCGGTCCAGCCGATACTGTGCGCGCCATACGCCTTGAATACACCAACCCCGATGGGGGTGCGTCCGCTCTTCCACTGGTGGTCGTCGAAGTCCGGCTTGAACCAGTTCTTCATATCCGGGGGTAGGGCGGCATCTTCGAATGATGTTTGCGGCGTTTTCGGGGTTTTCATTTTAAAGTCGACCGGGCCGAATGATTGATACCGCCACATGCGCTCCACCGGGGATGGCGTGCCAATGGCGTGCCAGTCAGCCGAGGGTTTCCTGAGTTTGGTTAGATCGACGATCAGGTTGAGCAACGTGCCATCCTCCGTATCCTTGTAGGTCGCCAGCCGTTTGATCAACTCCGGGCGGTACGCCTCGAAAAGGATGTCGGACAGTCGTTGCCGATCCGGGGAAGGAAGTTTTTCGAGTGCCGGATAGAATCCGACGAAGCGGTCCTGGAGTTCTCCATCCTTGTTTTTCACGAGGCGCATCAGGCTCTCCGTCTCGATGTCGTCCAATCGCCCGAGCTTGGCGAGCGCATCGGCCAGATCCGCCGCGGACTCCGGAGCCTGTTGGATCAAGGTTTCGGCAGCCTCGAGGATGTTGAAGGTGATCGCGCGCGATCGTGGCATTTGACCTGCGTCCGGCACGACTTTTTTCTCGACCGCCGCCCGCTTGAGGCCGGTCTCTATCAGCTTGCGGACCGGGCTGCCTTCCTTGCATTTGGTTAGAGCGTCGCGAAGCTGTCGGATCATGCTGTAATTGGGATTGTAGCGATCCTCTTTGGCCACGACGTCGATCATGTTCGGCAGGACCTTGGCAAACGTCGCCTCGTCCTCACGCAAGCCCATCAGGGCGGTGAAAGCGGACTCATGCAGCCACCAGTCCTCATGGGTCGTCCACGGCAGAATATGGGGGATGTTCTTTTTGATGAGTTCGAGCGGACCATGTCCGAGTGACTGAAGCGCGCCGTCGATGACATACCATGATTCCTTGGGATCACTCATCATCGCGGTGATCGCATCCTGCATGGCGGGCGTGTATTGATCCGGTTTGAGCGCCAGATTTCCGACGACCGGGCTGAGAAACCATGGGCGGTAGTCGTTGATGCCATCCAGTGCGGCCCGGCGAAGGCGGGGATCGGGATCCCGAAGCAATTCCTCGAGTTCGCGGTAGCGTTGGTTCATGCACAGCGCCTTGGCCGCCGCCGCGCGAACTTCAAAGCGGGCATGGCGGACATTCTTGAGCAGCATTTCCAGCGGCAGATTTTTGACATCGTTCGGGGTATAGCGGAGCTCTAACGGCAACTGCCAATAAGGAATCTGGATTTCCTCGTCCTTGCCATACTTGTAGTAGTCCGGGTTGTGCTTGGAGGACAGGAACGCCAGATCGGCCTCATTGCCCCAGAGCTTCTCCGGCATAGTGAATTCCTTGGCGAATTTCGAACGCGCGCCGGTGATGTGGAGCGTTTTCAACGGCGCGGTGAACGCCAGCGCCAGGCAAATCCCTTCGTCGATCGGATCCAGAGAGTCATGGTCGCGATGGAAATGGAAGGCTCCCGAGGGCGTCCGGTAAAGGTCGTATTGCCAGCGGAAACGTTGCTGCCACTGATAGTACATCCCCGGGTTGTATTCCAGCATGTAGGGCGTCGCCAGGCTTTCCCAGATGACTTCCCAGGAGAAATTGCGTGAGGGCCAGCTGGTGATCGCGGACATGGCGAACGCCTCTTCGGCCTTCTTGTAAATCGCGGTGTTTCCTTTCGCGCCGCTGGCGACGTGCATGACCGCCGCCGTGGCCCCGTCGCGGCCACCGGAACGGAAGATGTGCCATGGGCGCTGGTCGGCCACCGGAATGGCCCCATGGCCAGCAAAGCGATACCAATGCTGGAGCGAACCGAGCAGAGTCTTCTCATCGACATCCACCCCGCACACCTTGCCCAGAACCAAAGTCAGCAACACCTGGTTGCCGGCTGAATGGATCATGCCGCCGCCCGACTCGTAGCTCGGGCGAAATCCGAAGTCCCAGTGGTTCCACCCGATGCCGTAGAGCTGCCGGAGTTTGGCGTCGTCGCAGTAATACTGCAGAATCGGCAGGACGGAGCGGTCGCCCGTTCTCAGGTAATACTCGGCGCACGCCACGCCGTTGTAGCCGTTGTCCCAAGTCATCCGGCCGATGCCTTTGACTCTTCCGTCCGGCCCCAGGAACTGGGAAAAGTATTCCTTCACCCGCGGAACATAGTGGTCATCTCCGGTCGAAAGCAGGAACAGGCACTCCAGACCATTCAGGAAACTGTGCTTCTTCAGTCGATCCTTGCCGGCATAGAACTCCGCCGCCCCCTGGATGATCTTTTTTGATTTTTCGCAGTTCAACGGAAAGGTTTTGCCGTAGGCGCCCAACACCGGAATGGTGATGGAGATGTTAGAATTACCGCCCTTGGCAGCTTGGATCTCAAACGTGAGTTTTCCATCCGACGCTTCGGCATCCGTCAGTGCCGAGCCAAGGATGGGCAGGGGATTCCTCCCGGCCAGCTCCACTCCGTTGACGCCGAGGATGATGTCGCCCTTGTCGAACTTGCCGGATGCCGGTGTGCCCGGCTGGACCGTCTCGACGGTGACCTGCACCCCTTTGCCGATCCGCGCCTCGATCCCGGTCACGCCGATGGGTCCCAGTTCGTTCTCTGTGCCGGGATTCGGCCGCAGGCCATACAACTGCGGCTCCTTGTAATACTCCGCCGCCATTGCCGAGGTCACGCAGCAGGCCGCACCCAGCAGAACTTGAATCGGTTTCATGGTTTTTCGTGTTTGGATGGATCCAATACCACAAGACGTTTCCACATCCGTGGGTCTGTCACCGCGAATGCCCATTCCCGGTAGGGCGCGGCGGCCTCGCCAAGCCCACTGACCCCTTCGAGGAGTTGGACAGCCGACCAATGCTTGTTAGTCGGGGTTGCCCCCTTCGAGACGCCTTCGATGCGTCAGTGGCGTGTCCGGGAACAGAGGGAGAGTGTGGCTTTTTTTAAAATCAATGACCGGTCAAGGTGCTTGCGTGACTTTGAGCCGTGCGTAGCGCTTGGGAATGGTCGTTCCGGATGGAACGGTGGCCTTGACGGTCTGCACGGTGCCATTGTCGGTGAGAACCGTTTGCGTGACGCCGGTGGTGGACCAGGAGTTCGTCGCGAGCGTGTCGCTCCACTCGACCGTGAAGACCACGCCGCCGGTGAAGGCGGATTTGCTGCGGGTGTAGGTGATCTCCAGCGCGCTGGCGGTGCGGTTCGCCGCGAGCACTGCGAGGGTGTTGGCATTGGGATTTTGCGCGGTGGCGAATTCGAGGAGGTTGATCTCGCCGTCCTTGTTGGCGTCGAAGGTGTCGGCGCCGTTACCGCTATTGGCGATCGTACCGAACCAGGTGAAGCGCCAGGATTGGGCGGGCGTGGCCAGGGTGAGGACGACATCATTGCCGTCGCCGCCGAGATAACTGATGATCCACGTGTAGCCGTCCTCGGTGAAGACGCTGCCTTCCGGCTTGCCGGCGAAGGTGCCACTGATGGCTCCGGCGCTGGTCTTGTTGAGGATTTTGAAACTGGTGCCCGGGGCGAGATCGGTTCCGGCGACGAGATCGAGCGGCCCGCCGAGGGTCACGCTGCCGCTTGCGCCGAGTTGGTCGTATTGCGATCCGGCATTGCTGCCATTGATGCGGGCCTGGAAGATGCCGCTTGCATTCAAGGTGAGCGCACCGCCGGTGGTGGGCAGTCCCTGCGGCGCGAAGGTGCCGCTGTTTACCGTCATTGGTCCCGTGAGGCTGCCGCTGAGGGCGAGCGTGCCGGCATTGACGGTGGTGGTGCCGGAGTAGGTGTTAGTGCCGGCAATTACCAGCGTGCCTGCGGTGGTCTTGGTGAGGCCGGTTCCATTGTTGATCCCGGCCACGTTCTGAAGTGTGCCGGTGGCGAAGGTCAGGGTGTCGATGAGCGCCCCGTTGGTGCCGATGCTCTTGCCCTTCAT
>CANBTO010000098.1 GCA_947372405.1 Verrucomicrobiaceae bacterium | reverse complement strand
CCTCGTCAACTCCGCAAGAAATCATCTCAAACACCTCGCCTTGTCAGTGACGGTGGCTGCCGGCCTGGGTGCGGGCATCCTCCAGGCGCTGACCACCACACAAACTTTCGACCTAGGGATCAACCCTCCCGGTACGGAGTTTACCACAGGGCGCAAACCCAGTTTATTTGTTTGGATCGCCAAGGGTTCCCTGCCTGCCGGTTCCATTCTCAGGAAGGTTACAGCCACCAACATAAAACTCGAGGCAAACCCCGGCGATAATTACACAGGTGACATCGGAGTGGTCGTTGATCCTTCGCCGGAGACCCCGGGTGGAGATGACAACTTGCTGACCATTAACGACGAGAATGGTGCCGGCGCGTTCGGTGGCACCGTGCATTCAGACTGGGCGGGCCAAGGATTCACCTACGATCCGTTTTCTGCGACGGTTAGCGCTCCAATCAACTTTCCCGCCACCGTTGATCTCCATGATGGAGCAGTAATGCTCGGATCTTCCTATGGCGCTGGAACGTACTCCGGCACCATCACCCTCGAGTATGATGTCGTGGCCTCGGCGACCTTCGTGACCTTCGGTCCGAATGCAACCGTTGGAGAGCTTGTTGGCAACGCGGCGGCAATCGCCTGGACCGTGCCGTATGGATCGGATGTCACGGCTCTCGCGCCAACCTTCACGCTGTCCTCGGGAACCTGCGACAAGGTGAGTGGCGGAACCTACAACTTTACCAGCCCGGTGGTCTATACCGTCACCGACGGAGCCACCGTCAACACTTATACCGTGACCGTCACGGTTGCCCCGGATGAGGCGACCCTTCTTTGGAACGTCGGCAGCGGAGCCTGGGACTTCTCCACACCCAACTGGAAAGGGCTGGTGTCCGGTGTGTCCACGCCATTCTTCAATGGCAAAAATGTGATTTTTGATCAACCGACGGGCGGCACTGTCACTCTGGTGTCCGGCATCCAGCCTTTATCCACCACGGTGGACAGCAGCGGCAACTATACCTTCAGCGGATTACCGCTTGGCGGCACGGGCTCGCTCACCAAGTCCGGTGACGGCAGGCTGACAATTAGCGGCCAGCAAGACAACACCTACAGTGGCGGCACCATTATCAACGCAGGCAAACTCTATCTCTTTGACGTCCAGACCTTCGCAGGCCTCGGAACCGGACCCGTCACGCTCAACGGCGGCGTATTGCATCTGGACCGGTTCGCTCTCACCAACGGCCTGACGGTGAACGGCGGGTCGATCATTATGGATAATGGATTCGGTAGCTCGGTTGTGGGAAACATCACCAGCAACGTGCAGCTCGACATTCTTGCCATCTATACCTCCCATACGTTCAGCGGCACGATCTCCGGGCCTGGCGGAATCACCCTTTCCTCGCAGTATGATGGCGCACTGGACCTCTCCGGCACGAATACCTACACTGGCGACACCATTGTCAACGGCGGCATTCTCAAGGTCCACGGCAGCTCGATCAAGGATTCCAACAAACTGGTCGTCAACGGTGGCAAAGTCCAACCCATCGGCACCGAAACGGTGGCTTCCCTGTTCTTCGGTGCCACCCAACAAGCCACTGGCACCTGGGGTGCCAGCGGTTCTGGAGCCGATCATACCGACGACACCCACTTCTCCGGCATCGACGGCGTGGTGAATGTGCCGGCGGCAAGCACCTACTCCACCTGGGCCGACCGCACCTTCGCCAATGGCACCCTGTCCGATAAGGATCCCGCCGGTGATCCTGACCACGACGGCCAGACCAACCAGCAGGAGTTCGCCTTCGGCCTGGATCCCACCACCGGAGCCTCGTCCAGCCCCATCACCCAGCAACTCGACAAGACCACCGGTGTGTTCAAATACACCCGGACCAAGGATTCCGGCCTGACCTATATCTATCAGTCGTCCACCACCCTCGGCAATTCGTGGGCTGACTTCATTCCGGTCTCCGCGGTTTCCACCAACGCGACGCCGGTTGAGGTGATCACGGTCACGGTGCCGTCCTCGCTGCTCACCGAGTCCAAGCTGTTCCTGCGGGTCAAAGCCCAGTGAGATTCCACAAACGGCAGACCAGAGCTCGCAATCGCGGCAAGAGACGCGTCATCCACCATTCATCATTCGACATCCGCTCGCCTGCGAGCCATCCTTTTCCGGAGTTAATGGGTTTTCTCCGGGAACCCCGCGGGGTCACCAGTGCGCACTGGCGACCCCGCATCTGCCGGGGCTGGCAATAGCCCTTAGATTTCACACTCTCGTCGAAACGAACATGAACCAAAGATTACAACTTATCGCCACCATGAGTGGTCCCGCCATGAAAGCACTCCATCGGTTCAGGCATGTAGCAGATCACTTCAAGCATCTTGCCCTGGCATTGACGGTGGCTGTCGGCCTGAGTGCCGGCATTGCCCAGGCGCTAACCACCACACGAACTTTCAACCTCGGGACCAGCCCCGCCGGCACGGTGTTTACCACAGGGCACGAAAACAGTTTGTTTGTGTGGATCGCCAAAGGTTCCCTGCCTGCCGGTTCCATTCTCAGAAAGGTCACGGCTACCAACGTAAAACTCGAGGCAAACCCCGGCGACAATTACACAGGTGACATCGGAGTGGTCGTTGATCCATCGCCGGAGACCCTGGGCGGAGCAGACAACTTGCTGACCATTAACGACGAAAATGGCGCCGGCGCGTTCGGTGGCACCGTGCATACAGACTGGGCGGGCCAAGGATACACCTACGATCCGTTTTCTGCGATGGTTAGCGCGCCAATCAACTTTCCCGCCACCATTGATCTCCACGATGGTGCCGTGATGCTCGGATCCTCCTATGGCGCTGGAACGTACTCCGGCACCATCACCCTCGAGTATGATGTCGTGGCCTCGGCGACCTTCATGACCTTCGGCCCGAATGCAACTGTTGGAGAGCTTGTTGGCAACGCGGCGGCAATCGCCTGGACCGTACCGTATGGATCGAATGTCACGGC
Organism: Verrucomicrobiaceae bacterium; assembly: GCA_947372405.1. Next base: position 8,850 of record CANBTO010000098.1, on the reverse strand, counting down.
TCTCGCGCCAACCTTCACGCTGTCCTCGGGAACCTGCAACAAGGTGAGTGGTGGAACCTACAACTTTACCAACCCGGTGGTTTATACCATCACCGACGGGGCCACCGTCAACACTTATACCGTGAACGTCACGGTTGCCCCGGATGAGGCGACCCTGCTTTGGAACGTCGGCAGCGGAGCCTGGGACTTCTCCACCCCCAACTGGAAAGGGCAGTTGTCCGGTGTGTCCATGCCATTCTTCAATGGCAAAAATGTGATTTTCGATCAACCGACGGGCGGCACCGTGAGTCTGGTGTCCGGCATCCAGCCTCTATCCACCACGGTGAACAGCAGTGGCAACTACACCTTCAGCGGATTACCGCTTGGCGGCATTGGCAAGCTCACCAAGTCCGGTGTCGGGAGCCTGACGATCAGCGGCTTGCAGGACAACACCTACAGCGGCGGCACCATTATCAACGCGGGTCAGTTGAAAATGGATGTGCTGGCCAACGCAGCCCTGGGAACCGGCCCGGTCACCCTCAATGGAGGCCGTCTGTTCTTGGAACGGATCTCGGCTGGGAATGCATTGATCGTCAACGGCGGAAATCTCTATGCGGAAAACGGATTTGGCGACAGTTGGAACGGACCTGTGACATTAAACTCCAACCTGGTCATCGCGGGTCCATCCTACGCCAGGATGACCTTCAACGGCAGCATAAGCGGAGCCGGCGGCTTAACCTTGAATGGCGAGGGTCCGGTCTGGCTTGCGGTGGCAAACAGCTACATGGGGCCAACCAGCGTCACGGGTTGCACCCTGAAATGTGACGATAAGGACGCTCTCGGAAGCGGAGCCTTGAGCATCAGTAGCGGCGCCAAGGTGGACCTTAACTACAGCGGCACCAAGATAATCGCCGCCTTGACCCTCGGTGGCGTGGCTCAGACCGTTTACGGCACCTACGGCTCCACGGCATCCGGTGCGGGCATTCAGAATGACACTTACTTCAGCGGCACGGGCACCGTGACCGTCGCACCCATCATCACTTCCTTCGGCATCCCCGGCTATGCCGGCGTCATCAATCAGGCCACGAAGACCATTGCTCTAACGGTTCCGTTCGGGACGTCGTTGGCGACGCTTGCACCGACCTTCACCGTCACCTTCGGATCGTGCAATCAGACCAGCGGTTCCCCGCCGTCCCCCACCTTCGCCGCCGCCAACCCGGCACACTACATCATCACCTCCGGTGCTTTCCAGAACAACTATGCCGTGACGGTCACCATCGCTCCCGCGAGCAACGCCTGCGACATCCTCACCTTCGGCCTGCCGGGTGATGCCGGCGTCATCGACCAGGCAGCGAGAACTATCACCCTAACCGAACCGATCGGTTCGCCCGTGAACAACCTCGCCCCGACCTACACGCTCTCTCCTTACGCCACGTGTTCGCCGACCTCCGGCACCGCTCGGAATTTCACCAATCCGCAGACCTACACGGTCACCGCCCAGAATGGCGTCACCCAGAAGACCTACACCGTGACGGTGCAGAGTTACGAGGCCTGGGCGCATTCAGCCTCGCTGTTCATCCTGACCACGCCGGACGGCGCGAACATCCCCGCCGGTGTTACGGAAACCAACTTCCCGCTGTTAGTTCGGCTCAACAAGGATTCGTTGGATTTCAGCCAGGTGAAGGCCGGTGGCGCGGACCTCCGGTTTTCAGTCGGCGGACAACCGATGGCTTATGAAATCGAACAATGGGATGCGGTGGCCGGCACCGCCGCCATCTGGGTGCGTGTCCCAACCATCACCGGCAATGCGCGGCAGGAAATCAAGATGTACTGGGGCAATGCCAGTGCGGTCAGCCAGTCGAACGGTGCCGCCGTGTTCAATGCATCCAACGGCTACTGCTGCGTCATGCACTTGAACGGCAATGTCCTGGATTCCACCGGAGCAAACTCGCCGGTCAACGGCGGCGCTTCGGCGACAACGGCGGTGATCGGCAGCACCGCCATGAATCTATCAGGCGGCGACATCACCGCAGCTAACATCACCAACTTCCCTGCAGGCACCAACCCCTCATCCTCCAGCGAAATCTGGATCCGCGCCCGGCAGATCAATTCCTGGAGCATGCCGCTGGCGTGGGGAAACAAGAATGCCTATGGCTGGAACACTTGGATCATGCAGGTCGGCTTCTGGGACAGCCCGACGGTTCTGCCCGCTCCCCTCACCTGCCGCGGACCCGCCGTGGTTTCTGGCAACACGCCGCTCGCCGCCCAACAATGGTATCATGTGGTCTATACCACGTCCAACACCGGCGCGACCGGAAAAGTCTATGTCAACGGCGTGCTGGATGCCACGGCTTCGGGCGGCTCGATCCCCATCACCAATCCGCAAGCCTTGGCCTTGGGCGTAAATGGCGGCGACGCGGATGTGGACGAGGCGCGCGTTTCCAATGTCGTGCGTTCCGCCGACTGGGTGAAGCTGGAATATGAAAACCAGAAACCCGCACAAACCTTGTTAGGAAACCTGGTGCAGCCCGGCTCGACGTTCGCCGCCTCTCCGCCATCGGTGAACATGAACGAAAGCTCCACCACCACTCTAACCGGACAAGCCGGCGGCGCACAAAAAGTTTACTGGAGCCTCGTGCAGAATGGCGTGGAAACCGTGCTCGCCACCGATCAGTTCAGCTATCAACTGAGTCCCGGCCGGATCACCGGCAATCAATCGTTCATCATCCGCTTCAAGGGGATCTATCCGGCTGGCAACCAAACGGTGGACATTCCCGTCACGGTTACCGACACCATCCCTGATCCGGTGTTTACGCTGAACTCCTCGACCAACCTGTGGGATGGCCGGCAGACGATGACCGTCACGCCTGTGATTTCCAACATGGCGGCCTTGCAGGCGGCGGGAGTGGCCAACCTGAATTATCACTGGAGCGTGGCGGGCGTCGCCGCGGCCAGGACGATCACCGCAGGCACGCCCGGCATGATGACGCTGACGCGCTCCCAAGGCAGCGGACCGATGACCGTGACGCTGGTGTTGGACAACGGCGGGGCCATGGTTTCCAGCAGCAAGACCATCACCGTGCAGGAACCCGCGAGTGATGCCTGGGCGCAACGCACACCGGGCTCAAACGAAAAAACGGTGAACAACCAGTTCTACGCGCGTGACCCTAACACCAACATGGGCACGATCATTTACAACGGCACGGGTGCCGGCACGACTCCGGTCTATCTGAAAGTCTTCGCCACTCCAAACGGAGGAACCGAGTCGCAGTACGGCACAACCCACCGCCAGACACCGGTGGGCGGGGCTTATGCAATCAGCGTGCCGATCGCCGCAGGCAAGGTGACTTACCGCGTGGAGTTCGGCACCACCGGCGGCACCGACACCCTCTCCGCCACTGCGACCAACCTCGTCTGCGGCGACGCCTACATCATCGAAGGCCAGTCGAATGCGGTGGCCACCGACAACAGCGCGCCAAGCGATCCCACCACCGATCCCTGGGTCCGCACCTACGGCAGATCGGGAGGCGGCTGGGGTTATGCAGACAGCAAAGGCTCGGAAATGACCATCGGCTTCTGGGGCATGGCCTTGGCCAAACGCGTCGTCACCGACCGTCAGATGCCGGTCTGTTTCATCAATGGAGCCGTGGGCGGCACCCAGATCTATCAGCACCAGCCCAATCCGGCGGACCACACCGTGGAGGGAACCTCTAATTCCATCTACGCCAACCTGCTCAACCGGGTGATCGGTGCCAACCTCACCCACGGCATCCGCGGCGTCTTCTGGCACCAGGGCGAGAGCGATTGCAGCAATTTCGGATCCGCCAACGCCTGGGATTACACGACGTATCAAGACTACTTCGTGAACATGTCCGCCGCCTGGAAGCAGGATTATCCCAACCTCCAGCGATATATTATCTATCAGGTCATGCCGGCGCCCTGCTCCATCGGGCCCAAGGGCGACCAACTCCGTGAAGTCCAGCGCAACCTGCCCGGCCTGTATTCCAAAATGCACATCCTCACCACGCTCGGTCTCGCAGGATACGAAGGATGCCATTACAGTGCCGCCGGCTACTCGAACATCGCGGACCGCATGGCCCCCCTGGTCTATCAGGATTTCTACGGCGTGATTCCCGCCGCCAGCGTCACCGCGCCCAACCTGAAGCGCGCCTACTTCACCACCAGCGCCCGGACGGCGGTCGCGCTTGAGTTTGACCAAGCCATGAGCTGGAGCAGTTTCTCGCTTCCTAACTTCTATGTGGACAAGGTCGCAGGAAAAGTCACCTCCGGCAGCGCGTCCGGCAATGTCGTCACGCTCCAACTCTCCAGCGCCGCAGCCGCCACCGCCACACTCGACTATCTGCAGGACAAGTACTGGAACCCGGGCGAAAGCGTCTCATCGCTGATCTATGGCACCAATGGCATCCCCGCCCTCACGTTCGCCGATGTGCCCGTCGGCACCAACACTCCCTATCAGTCATGGAGCAGTTCCAAGAACCTCAGCGGCGCCGACGCCGCCAGCGATGCCGACCCCGATCATGACGGGCTGACAAACGCCCTCGAATTTGTGTTAGGCGGCGAACCGAACCCGGCCATGCCGGGCTCGAATTCGACGGACCTGCTGCCAAAAGTTTCGGACAATCCGGCGGGCGACCTGATCTTCACCTTCCAACGCACGGACCTTTCGGTCGGTGCCGCCACCCTCACCTTCCAATGGTCCTCGGATCTGAACTTCACCGCGCTCAACGAGGTGGTGGTGCCCACCGGCACCGGCACCACAACGAGCAACGGCGTGGGAGTCGCCATCACCGATAGCAGCCCCAAGGACACCATCATCATCACCGTGCCGGCCGCCAAAGCGGCGGGTCACAAGTTGTTCGGCCGCCTGCAGGTGGCGGTGCCGTGAACCGTGGCGGCGGTTTGCAAGCGCCATGCCCATCCACTTTCAGAATCACCTTCGCTTTTCGATTCCGTTGAATCGATCGGATCCGGGCTTGGCGGTTGAAAACCGCCGCCACTTGGCTCTCAGGCAAACCATTCCTTCACCACCCTAGCGGGTTCCACGCCGGTGAGCCGTTGGTCGAGGCCTTGGAACTTATAACTCAAACTTTCGTGTTCGAGGCCCATGGAATAGAGCATCGTCGCGTGGAGGTCGCGGTTTGGGTTGAATGCATTGCCTTCATGGCATCGTTGTATTTTTTGCCGCCCGCATGACCCTAAGCAGCTCTTTCAAACTAAGTACTCGCGGATATGGAGAATCTCTTCCCGGAGGGCCTTTTCGATAGGAACGACGACTTTCGAATTCTTCGATTGCCTCCAACAGCTCTGACTTATCCAAGGTCCGTCCAACAAAGTCCGGGTCCGTTTCGACTGCAAAAACGGCGTAAATTTCGCCATCTCCTCTACCTGGATAGTCGCTCTTTCTGAGATTAGCTGACGTGAATATTTTGTAGCCCGGAATTTTCTCTTGTAGCCTGAACATGACCACCTCTCCTTTTTTAATATGAGTATGGAGCAACACGTTACGGGCAGTTGCAAACTCAGGAGGCACATGCCATGTCCCGGTTCTCTTTCCGAGACGGACGTTCGCGAACCCCGTTTTCAGCGTCCACTCAAGCTGGGCAGGTGAATCATACCACGCCACGACCACATGATGTTCAGCTGGAGGAATAGCCCGGTGGCTGTCGCTCAATTCGCCCTTTTCTGGCCAAATAAACGAGCCATACTTTACAGGCTCTTCTTTCAGTGTGTAAGACTCCGCTGTGTGGAAAGTCGCCCGCTCCCGTGCGGTCGTCCGGTTCGACAAATGCTCTATCACCTCATCGAGAAAATATCTCAAATCGTCCATGCCCTCGGCGGTTCCGTCCTTGCGGGGCCTGATTGCGAATGCGCCGAGTCCCGGCAGAACCTCATGAAATCCCTTGAATTCCTCGTAGCGCCTCACATCGCCTGCAACGCCGGGATAGAGGACGTAGGCACCAGCCGTCCGACGGATGGCGTCGCGGTAGGCATGCATTTTGAGGAGATCGGCATACTTCGCAGTGGTGGCTTTTCCGGCAGCTGATTCCGCACGATCCTGAATCAATTCTTCATCCAAATCGCCACCCAGCATCTCGGTGAGATTCTCCACTCGATACTTTGCGTCGAAATGCACATGCACCATCGCATCGCACGCTTCCGCCGCGTCTTTTTCAAACTCTGCGGGCCAAATGCTGATCGTGTAATCCGGTTGCACGCCACGCGTCCAACTCCCGCCGCTTTTATGGTCCGTGTTCCGGTTGAATTTCTTGTTGAAGTGAAACTCCGCCTTCAAGGGACGTCGCGCCGTTTCAGACCAGGCTCCGCCAACTGGGCTCGTAAGTTCGATCCCTCGCTCCAATTTCAACCGTGGCAAACCGGCGTCATTCTCCAATAGAATCGAGTGCAGCGCTTCTGCGCAGTTGAACTTCGAGCGGAACAACTCCTCCAGTTGAAAGAAAAGCCAATACTCATAGAGCGTCGCAACATTCCTCGCTCCGCCTTGCCACACTTCACTGCCGCCATCCCAGGCGAGTTGCGCGCCGACGTGGAATCGCAGCCAAAGATGCAATAATTCACGGTATCCCGCCTTCCTTTGCAGCACCGGGCTACCCAGCGGAAGAAAATCGGGCCGGGAAACATCGGGCAGGAATCCACGCCCGAGCAATGCATCCAGCCTGCCCCGCAAGCGTCCGACCTCCCGGAGCAGTCTCGCATTGTTAGGTTTCACGGCCTCCGCAGGATCACGGCCCAGCATCCCGGCGACTTCCGCTAGAAAATCCCGGAAATCCACCAACACCATTTTCACAAACCGATTCTCCGCCGTGTCCAGATAGTCCGTGCGGGTGGAAACTTCAATGCTGGCTGGCAATGAAATCAGGTGCGGATGAATGGCGCGAAGTGGATGACCATGCGGCACGGCCACCCGATCCCCCGTCTTTGAAATCTGGCGGGCGAAATCCTTACCCGCTTTGAAGGGCTGTGAGATCGACTGCTGCCTCCGCTGCTCTTCCAGCAGGCGATGGGGATTTCGCAGCACCTCGTCCACAGCTCCCCTGAAATTCGTGGATTCCAATGTATGGCGGAGAAACTCCAGTTGCTGCTCCAGCACCGCAGGATTCTTCTTCCATGCCGCCGAGAGCCGCAGTCGTGTGTTTGCCCGGCTATCCAACAGAAGACCTGCGCATTTTCCGGCGATGTGGTTGAGCATGCCCTGATAGTGCTCGCGGTAATTCAGCTTTACCGACCGAACTTCCACAGCACCTCTAGCCACGGGACTTGGATCGCCTTCGCGAACCAGCGTCAGGGGAAGAACGCCGCATTGATCTCCGGGTTCGATGAAACCTTCTCCTGATGCTGCGGGACTTCGGGAGATGCCGGGCAACTCCTCCAACGTCAGTCCGCTGCCAGCGGGCACGATCTTGTAAATGTAGCGTCCACGCTCCCGTAACTGCACCGGTTCTTCGTGCCTCGCTTCCGCCTCTGCGTCAGGCCAGCGGATCAGGTCTGCTATATCGCCGCTTCCTTCGTTTGTCTTGCGCGTGCTCCAGATTTGCACCTTCGCAACCACACGGCCCTGTGCATCGCGGCAGGGAACCAGGAACGATGGCTGGACTTCGGCTGGCATGTCAGGCCTCAGCAAAGGTGACGAACTGATCGCGAATCAACTTCCGATACATCCGTAGAAGCTTGTCGAAACTCAGTTTGTATCTTGCCGCATCCATAGGCTTGTCGGCGTTCTTCAACTTCAATGCTGCAAACACGCTTTCCGGTGAATACGTTGCTTCGTTCTCCGCCTTGCCTGCCATTTTGCACGCATCGAGGAAATCCTTGGGATCGGTTGCAGTTCGGTCCGCACCGCATGCGTAAGCCATCGCCCAAAGCAGTCCTTCCAACTTGGTGCGCGAACCATGCAGCTTCGGGAGAAGCTTCTGTACAATCACGGCATCCATCGCAGCGGCGAACCAGTCATCACTCTTCGCATTCTTGCCGGACAGCACCTGATAGAAGTGCATGAAACGCGCAGCCTCATTCGCCACCCTGAAGCCGAATTCCGCGTTGTGCTCTCCCAGCAAATCAAAGAACAGCAGCATCTCCACTTCGAACAGTTTGGCGACGCCTTCCGGCACCGTGAGTTCTTTGTCAGCCTCGACGGCGAAGCTTTGACCAAAACCCTGCTTGAATCCCTCGGCATTGAACGCGTCCAGATCCACCCGCCGTGGCTTGCCGAGAAACTTCACCAAATCCTCCCGCTCGACCCTGAACTCGATCACATTCGCCCGGTCCAGCACCTTCGGCGAAAACATGTAGGTCGTTTCGTCCACATTGACCGTACCGATGATGAACAGATTGGAAGGAAGTCGGAACTTCGGCGCGACTCCGGATCGCAAGCCATCCCAATCGCCATCAGGTTCCCCCCTCTGGTAAAGCTCGGTGAACTCGCCGGATTCGATCAACGACAGCAGATCTGCGAAGTAGCGCTCGACGTGGGAGAGATTCATCTCATCAAGAATCAGGAAATGCGGCGTGCCATCCTCTTCCGCTTCCGCCGCCCGCTGGATGAGATCCAAGGCGGGCCGGGTAACGTAGCGTTTGGGGTCAAGCCCGTCGGGATAACCGAGAATCGCGTCACTACCCGTCCAATCCGCTCCCACGGGAATGACAAGATGCGCGGGGCTTTCTTCATCTTCGGCGGCAGGTGCCAGCCAGCGGGCAAACGCTTGGGCCAGTTTCGTTTTCCCTGATCCGGCAAGACCGCTCAGAATCACGAAACGCTTTGAACCCAAGGCGGCGGCGAAGCGAAGCAATAGAGGTTTCGAAATGTGGAGTCCAACATCCCTGCGTTCAGCAATA
>CANBTO010000097.1 GCA_947372405.1 Verrucomicrobiaceae bacterium | reverse complement strand
TGGCAAGGGATTCTATTATGTATCCAACGAAGGCGGCACCTTCAACCTGTGGCTGCACCCGGACGGCGGGAAGCCGCTTGCCGTGACGGATTTCCACGATGACGGAGTGATCTCCCCGGCGCTATCCGCCGATGGATCGACCATGGTTTTCCAGCGCGGTCTGGATGTCTTCCGCCTGCGCCCCGGCCGCGACAAACAACCCGTGCGTCTTGAATTCCACACGGGTGAAACACTAACGGATCGGTCGGTCGTTTTGCAAACCATCACCCGCACCGAAAGCGCGGACGTCACAAACGATCTCAGCAAGGTGGTTTTCAGCGCAGCTGGTGATCTCTGGTGGACCAGTCCGGCCGGCGGACCACCCAGCCGTCTGACCGAAACCGACGAGGACGAGACGGAAGTCACCTTTTCTCCTGACGGCACATGGCTGTATTTTCTGCGCGACGACGGCATCCACGCAAATTATTTCCGGGCACACTTTAAGAACGGACTCTTGATGGATGAATCCCCAGTCACCCATGGCGTGCGCTCGAAATGTCGTTTCAAGCGCAGTCCGGATGGCACGGAGATCGCCTGGGTGGAAGGCACCGGAGACGTTTTCACCGCCCGCGCGGACGGCGCGGAGTCTCGTTGCGTTTTCAAATGTCGGGACCGGCCTGACTTCGATTGGTCACCGGACGGCAGATGGCTGGCGCTGTCCGCCAAAGACCGGAACGCAAACCGCGACCTGTGGCTCGTCGCCTCGGACGGCAAACAAGACGCGGTCAATCTCACCCGCAGTCCCTTCTACGATGGCGCACCGAAGTGGTCTCCGGACGGCAGGTGGCTGGCCTATATTTCAAGCAAGGAAGCTGCGACAAAACCCCAACTCCGGCTCCTCGACTTCGGAAAACCCGGGCTCTCCCGCGAGCCATCGCTGGATACGCTGCTCAAGGCTGCGGACGAGGCCAAGAACATCCAGACCAATGGCATCGAGCCCACACGGCTGACATGGAGCCCGGACTCGAAGTCCCTGTGGTTTCAAAGCACGGAGAAATCCTCACGGAAACTCTTCAGCGTGGGTTTGGACGGGCAAGGAATGAAGACCATTGCCGATCAGCGTGGCACGCCGGTTCGGAATCTCAGGGACGGCGGCCTGCTTTGGTTCGTGGATGGCGTTCCGGAGTTGTTCAAACCCGGGCAGACGCTGCGGTTCCCGATTTCCCTCCATGCGGCGCGTCCGCGCGCTATTCTGTTAGGAACAGGTTTCCGGCGCATCTGGCGGCTGCTCGGCGAGAACTTCCACGATGCGCGAATGAACGGCAGGGACTGGAACGCCATGCGCATGAAATACGAATCCGCCGCCACCACGGCCAGAAACTCCCTGCAGTTCGCCCGGGTGGTCAACCAACTCACGGGCGAGTTGAACTCCTCGCACCTGACATTCACGAGACAATCGTTGCCGGATGAAACACTCACTGTCAAAAAGGACGAAACCACCGCGCATCCGGGGTTGATTTTCCGCGACGATGACGAACGCCCGGACGCTCCATTGGTGATCTCCCGTGTCATCGCCGGCTCCCCGGTCTCAATGCGGCCGGACACGCCCAAAGCTGGAGACGTTGTCCTGCGGATCGGCGGAGAGGATGTTTCCAACGGATCGCCGTTGCACCACCTGTTCGCTGGAGCGGAAGGACGACCGCTGCCGCTCGTGATCCAAGGGGATACCGGCGGCCACCGGGTGGTGGAGTTGCGTTGCATCACCTATCAAAAAGCAAGATGGTTGCGGGGCGTAGAACAGGAAAATACCAACCGCGCAATAGTCGCCCGCATGGATCCCAAGTCCGCCTACATCCGGGTACCGGACATGAACAGGGAAACCATCCGGGAAACAGGCCGCAGGATCTATCAAGCATCCCTCGTTGCAGACCGCCTGATCCTGGACCTGCGCAACAACGGCGGCGGACGCGAGGCGGACCGCCTGCTGGAAATCTTCTGCCAACCGCTTCATGCCTTCACCATCCCACGCGATGGCGAACCCGGATATCCGATGGATCGCAGGAACTCGCCGGCATGGGACAAGCCACTGGCCGTTCTTTGCAACCAGAACACCCTGTCAAACGCCGAGATCTTCTGCCACGCGGTGCATGACTTGAAACGCGCATCGCTCATCGGCACCACCACTGCGGGTGACGTGGTGTCCGCCGTCAAAACCGATGTTTCCGGACTTGGAAGCCTGATGCTACCCTTCCGTGCCTGGTATCAAATCGACACCGGAAAAAACCTCGAACTCAACGGGGCAATACCTGATTTGCAGGTGGAACCCGCTCCATCGGACGAGGGCGCGGATCTTGATCCACAACTCGAGCGGGCAATCGAAATTCTCCGAAAGCAGAACGGTTCAAACCGTGCCGAATAATTCCTTGGGATCGACTCCCTTACCGGTCTGAACCACCAGCCACTGGCGGTCCACGTTTAGACGCAACGTCGCCAGGTGCCTCTGCGGCCATTGCTCCGGAGAGATCATCGACAGCGCCCTGTGTCCGCCGCGCATCTCATAAAGGTGATAGGTGCCTCCCACAACCGGCTCGAAGCGGATCTCCGCCTCATACACCAGCTTGTTCCAGTTGAAGTGGTCGATCGCCTTCAGATAGCTCTCCCGGATTTCCGTCAGTTTCTGCTGCAGGTCGCGCTCCACTTCGGAAATCCCACGACTTTTGAACGAGGTGAGATCGTTCGGCACGATCGGCGGACTGAGGGTGGACACCGGATAAGGAAGGAAGGCCCGGGACGGGCGGGATTCCAGCTCCGGGGCTTGGTCGAGGGGTGTGTCTGATGGCTTCATGAAGGGTCGGGCGATTCCGTCGTCCATGATTCCACCACGGGCAACAAAAAAAACCGGGAGGTCTCGAAGACCTCCCGGCATGATGAATTCAGGAATCAGACGGATTGATTATTTCGAAGTCGGATTGACCATCGTCGGAGTCACGCCAGTGCCCCAGACCGTATCGTCACCGGATTGAAACAAGGTTTTGGCGGTGGTGCCAGTAGCGGCGGCAGTCAACACTGCCTTGCCGGTCTGATCCATCGTGAGTGACACGACGCTATTGTCGATGCGGAGAACGACGACCTTGGAGTCATAGTAGTCCTTGTCGAATTGTTCTGAGGCGAACGGATATTTCAAAGGTGCGGCAATGATCGGACGGGATGGGTTTCCCGCCGTGGAAAAGGCCTTGTCCGTGTTAAGGATGTAGCCGAAACCCACTTCACCTTGGGCGAGAGCAGTGCCGCTCGTGTTGAAAACACCATCAGGCTTCTTGGTGTATGCCGCCTTGGCGTAGAACATGGCCTCGGACTGACTGATATCCGCAGCAATCAACTGGCGGAAGTAGTCGTTGGAACTCGAATTGCCAAGCGTGAGCTGGTTGGTGTTAGGGGTCACGCTCGTAGCCGTGGTGGAATCCATGAAGCTGCCATAGGCGGTTTCAAATTCGAACAAGGCGAGTCCGATCTGGCGAGCATTGCTGGTAGCCTCGGTTTGGTCGGCCTTCTTGCGCTGGCGGATCACCATGGGAGCGGTGAGGCCGGCGAGTGCCGCGATGATGACGATGACGACGAGAAGTTCCACCAAGGTGAAACCACGACGTGTTCTAGGGTTCGTTTTCATGTTTTTGTTTATTTATCGGTTTTATGATTGGGGCGGACGCCCCGGTTTATATAGAACCACCCCGGAAAAATCCCGCAGTGATTTGGTCCAATCTACGCCCGGCCAACGGGGTGGCAAGCAGGAATTTCCACGAGCCGGAATTTTTCTTCGATGCTTGGAAATCAAGGCCTTTTGCCGGCAGGAAGGGCCGCGACAATCAAGTCATATGAATGATCGATCAGCTCCCGGACGAGCCCCGAAGGCAGGCTGCCATCCAGCACCAGGGTATTCCAGTGGCGCTTGTTCATATGCCAACCTGGAAGAACCGCCTCATATCGGTCCCGCAGAGCCAAAGAGCGGTCAGGATCGCATTTCAAATTCAGCCTCGCGGGTAACTCGTCGGGCGATGTGAGGGCGAACATTTTCCCGCCAACCTTGTAAACCAAAGTCTCCGGGCCAAATGGCATCGTTTCCTCGGCACCGGACTTGGAGAGAATGTGGCTGATGACGTCCGGGAGGTCCATGGGTGCGGATATCAGACAAACGGATAACGACGCGCTGTTTGCTGTTACGCCTTGTGAAACACCATGCCGCCGTGCTGCACATCGGCTTGGATGACGTCGCCGTCGATGAACTTGCCGTCGAGCACGTCGAGACTGAGGGCGTCAAGCAGGTGATGCTGGATGGCGCGTTTCAACGGGCGGGCACCGTAAACCGGATCGTAGCCCTGATTACCGAGAAATTCCTTGGCGTTTTCGGTGACGGCGAGGGCGAGCCCTTGTTTGGCGAGACGCTTGCGGACGCGGTCGAGCTGGAGATCGACGATGGTGGTGATTTCGTCGCGCTTGAGGCGGTCGAAGATGATGATCTCGTCGATACGGTTGAGGAACTCGGGGCGGAAGTGGCCGCGCAGGGCCTCGGTGACCTTGGCCTCGCGCTGTTCGGCATTCTCCTCGTGCAGGATGAACTGCGAGCCGATGTTTGAGGTCAGGATGATGACCGTGTTGCGGAAATCCACAGTGCGACCCTGGCCATCGGTGATTCGCCCGTCGTCGAGCACCTGGAGCAACACGTTGAAGACATCGTGGTGGGCTTTTTCGATCTCGTCGAAAAGCACGACGCAGTATGGCTTGCGGCGCACGGCTTCGGAGAGTTGGCCGCCCTCTTCATATCCAACGTATCCCGGAGGCGCGCCGATCAGGCGGGCGACGCTGTGTTTCTCCATGTATTCGGACATGTCGATGCGGATCATCGCGCCCTCGTCATCGAAAAGAAACTCGGCGAGGGCTTTTGAAAGCTCGGTCTTGCCGACGCCGGTGGGGCCGAGGAAGAGGAACGAGCCGATCGGGCGGTTCTCATCCTGCAAGCCGGCGCGGGCGCGGCGCACGGCATTGGACACCGCCTTGATCGCCTTCTTCTGGCCGACCACGCGGGCACCGAGTCGTTCCTCCATTTTCACGAGTTTCTGTTTCTCGCCCTCCTGCAGGCGGTTGACGGGAATGCCGGTCCACGAGGAGACCACGCGGGCGATGTCCTCTTCGGTAACTTCCTCCTTGAGGATGGCTCCGTTTTTCTGAAGCACGGAGAGCTGGTCTTTGGCGGCATCGAGCGAGCGGTTCGCTTCCGGCAAGTCACCATAAGTGATCTGTGAGGCGCGCGTCAGGTCGCCGATGCGCTGGGCGCGTTCGGCCTCGCCCTTGAGGGTTTCGATTTTTTCCTGTGCTGAGCGAACCTGGTCGATGACGGCCTTTTCATTCCGCCACTGGGCCATCAGGCCGGACGACTGCTCGCGGAGATTCGCCTGCTCTTCCTTCACCTTTTCGAGGCGGACGGCAGAGGCCTTGTCGGTTTCCTTTTCGAGTGCCTTCTTCTCCATTTCGAGTTGCATGATCTGGCGCTCGAGCACGTCGATCTCGGTGGGCATGGAATCGAGTTCGATCTTCAGGCGGGAAGCCGCCTCGTCGATCAGATCGACGGCCTTGTCCGGCAGAAAACGGTCCGAGATATAACGATCTGATAGAGCGGCGGCGGCGACCAGCGCGCCATCCTGGATGCGCACTCCATGATGGACTTCGTAGCGTTCCTTCAGCCCGCGCAGAATGGCCACGGTGTCCTCCACGGAAGGTTCGCCGACCATGACCGGTTGGAACCGCCGTTCGAGCGCGGCGTCCTTCTCGATGTATTTCCGGTATTCATCCAGCGTAGTGGCGCCGATGGCGTGGAGCTCGCCACGGGCAAGCTGGGGTTTGAGAAGATTCGACGCATCCACCGCACCTTCACTGGCACCGGCACCGACAATGGTGTGGAGTTCGTCAATGAAGAGAATGATCTGGCCTTCGGAATCGGTGACCTCCTTGAGGAACGCCTTAAGCCGGTCCTCGAACTCACCGCGGTATTTCGCACCGGCGATCATGCCGCCGAGGTCCATGGTGATAACGCGTTTGTTTTTCATCGAATCCGGGATGTCACCCGAAACGATGCGTCGTGCGAGGCCTTCGACGATGGCGGTCTTGCCAACGCCCGGTTCACCAATAAGCACCGGGTTATTTTTCGTCCGGCGGGAAAGCACCTGGAGCACTCGGCGGATCTCATGATCGCGCCCAATAACCGGGTCGATTTTGCCTTCCCGGGCGCGGGCAGTGAGGTCGGCGCCGTATTTTTCGAGCGTCTGGTATTTCCCTTCGGGATTCTCGTCGGTGACCTTCTGCGATCCACGCACGCTCTTGATGGAATCACGGGCTTTCTTCTCATCGAGCCCGGCTTCCTTGAGCAGCTTGCCGGCGGGTGAATCGCCCATGAGCGAACCTAAAATGAAATGCTCGACGCTGAGGTAGTCGTCACCCAGCGATTCGCGGGCCTGGTCGGCAGCATCGAGAGTGGAACGAAGGCCCATGCTGATCTGCGGCTGAGTCGAGGCTCCCTGCACGCTGGGTTCGCGGGCCAGCGTGGCGGCGACCGCTGCTTTCAGTCGCGCAACGTCCACCCCCGCCTTCTGGAGGATGGGCACGGTGATGCCTCCCTCCTGTTGGAGAAGCGCCAGCAGCACATGCGCGCTTTTGAGTTCGGAGTGGGCGGATTTCGAGGCGAGGCTTTGTGCGGATTGCAACGCCTCCTGCATCTTTTGTGTGATTTTTTCGAGTCCCATGAGGATGTTGATTTTGCCAAATTCTAACATCGGAAGGAGATCCGGCAACCGACGAAATGCAAAGAAATGCGTATTCCCGGCAGGGAGGTCTGCCGTGATCGTCCTGCAAATCCGGAAGAGCTCCGGGCCGTGAACCCATTCAGCCTTTGGCAGGCGGAGATGGCGGACTGACCGGAGGTGCGGCAGATCCGGGTGCCACTGGCACGGGAGTCGCAGGAGCGGGCACGGGCGTTACAGGCGCAATGGTGCCGGGCACCGGCACGGGAGCGATTGTGCCGGGTGCCTGCACGGGAGGCGCAACCGGAACCGGCGGAGAGGCGGCAGGTGGAACTGCGAGAGGCGATCCCGGTGTTGGAATCGGTGCCACCGCAGGAGCCTCCACAGGAGCGACCTGAACCGGTTTCCCATCAAGACGCACTGCTTGGAACAGCAGGTTGTAGTTATGGCGGATCACCGCCGGAAATGAGACGCGCCCAGCCTCGACGATGTTTTCCCGCAACAGCTTGGCTGATAGATTGGAGATCAGGTCAGAACCGACCTGCACGGCGCGGTCCGTCGGCCCGAGCTGTTTCCCAGCATCGTTGGAGCCGAGGATGAGGTCGCTGGAAACCGAGACCCCCTGTAGCGCGATGTTGGACTGGGCGGACAGCACCAAGCCCTTTGAATTGTAGGTGATTTCGAGCACCGCGTGGTCGTCCGACGCCAGCCAGCCGCGCAGGTAGTCGATGCGCAGGGAAACAAAAATACCACCGTCCGGCGTTGGGCTGATCTCCGGCTTGTAGGTGCGGTAGTTGGCCCCGGAAAGCGGATAGTCCACGTAAAGTTTGTCCTTCTTTTTCCATCCACCGAGGCTCGTTCCGAATACATCCTCATCCACCTTCACAAGCGCGGAAGCGAGGATCGCGGAGGAACTATAGACTGCCAGGGAAAACAAGATGGACTTCATGGATGGAAGAGGTTGACGGCACCGCTTGAAACAACATGCCAGCCGGTTTTATTCAAGAAATTCGGGAGGAGGAAGTGGAGAAGCACCACCAAAGAACTTCTCCATCTGCGCGTTCGCCTTCGATTTGTGTTCGTCCTTGATATAAGCGGCCACGGTTCCCAGAGCAGCTACGATCGCGCCCCAATCGTCGCCATAGCCGATACCCGGCAGCACATCCGGGATCAGATCCATGGGGAGAATCAGATAGCCCAGAGCGCCGACGATCACGCCCTTCGCCCATGCCGGAGTGTCTTTGTCCTTCAGGCAGTAGAAGAGGATCAGGGCTGACAAGAGCGTCTTGCGGCTGGCACCCACCGCCACCTTCTTCAAGGTTCTCCACAAACGCGGCCCCGAATACCATCGGGGCGCGGACAGAGGAACGGAACTGGCGGGGTCATTCGACATGGCGTGAAACGCTGCGCGGCAAGCTGCCCCAATCCACCTCACGGGGCAAGTACAAGCACAGAAGATGCTACCATCTCCCGATGGCGGCGCAAACCGCAAGCGCGGTAGGCTCGCCGCCACGGAGTTGCTTTTTTCCGACCGAGGTCTGTGGAAAATCAGCGGCCAGACAGGATGATTGTCCGTTCATGTCCGCGAGAACCGCCTGCACCGGAATGCAGATGATTCCCTCGCAACGCTTCCCCCCCCACGGATCGACATAGCTGACCGGAAACGATCGCGCGTTGCCGTCGAAGGAGCGGGGCGCGGAAGTGATCGTAACGAAATGGGCGGCGAGCACGACCCACTGGGCGGGATTCCCCCCCTTCTGAGCGTGCAATGCATAGCGACGCAGGCTGACCACGGGCGGCAACCCCTTGGCAAGCGATGTGTCGATTCGCTGCCAGACGCGCCGCAGCAGTTTTTCCGGCGTTTCCCCCGGATTCAGGAAAAACACATCTTCGTTGACTTGCGGCAGATATTGGCCGGTGGTCATTTCCTGGGCGATGTCACGGAGATCCGCCACGCTGACGCCATTGCGGGTCCATCGAGCACGGCCTGGCACGTTTTTCGAAGGCCGCATGCCGATCTCGCGGATGACCTTTAGAATACTCTCTCGATCGTTCGCGCCTGCCAGAGCGTCGGACGCGCGCCGCCAGTCGGCGCTGCCGGAACGGAAGGCGTTGAGCAGGGCTGCGGGACCGCAGGCGTTGCCGGAAACCACTAGCTGGTCCACGGGCGCGGCGGATGGATTCGGTGCCTCCCGCATCGGCGAGGCGGAGAGCACGGACATGCCGGAAAGCGGAAACGCCAGTTTAGTGAGTGCCCGCCACCACATAAGTCGCCACCCGCTGGTCGTTCGAAGGCTTCACGTCCATCACTCCGCCGGAAAGCAGGACCTTCGCGTCCACCACGATTCCGTTAGAGCTTTCGGAAGGCGGCTGGGTGACCGGCACGCGCACGGTCTGCACGGCACCCGGAGCCAGCGATGTTAGATTCGCGGAAACGGCAGTGCCTCCGACATGGATCTGGACGGCGGTGTTGATCAGTGTCTCGGTCCCGCGGTTTTGGACCAGGATCTCGACCTGGCCGTTGGGATTCGAGGCGTCCGGCGGAAGGATGCGGCTCGAGGCCAGCGCGGCGTCATACACGCCCGGGGTGTTGCCCGTGAGTGCGCGCCCGATATCCGGCATTCCAGCGCCAAGCTGGGGATCCACGCCCGCCGCACCGCCATCGTTCAGATACGAAACCAGCCGCTGGTAGGCCTGCTGCGGAGTGAGCTTGCCGTTACCGGCCTCGGTCATGATCGCGGCGATGGCACCGGTGACGATGGGTGAGCTGAACGAGGTGCCGGACACGCTGACCGCCTCGTTTCCCGTCCATGCGGCGTTCACTCCGTAGCCGGGCGCGGAAAGGGCGATCGCGTTTCCTGAATTCGAAAAATCGAGGTGGTTGCCCAGGGCATCGACCGCACCCACGGCGATCACTCCCGGGTTGGCGGCCGGGTAGGCCACCTGGTCGATTCCGTTGTTGCCTGCGGCGGCCACGATCAGGGAGCCCGCCTTGGCGGCGTAGTCGATGGCGTTTCTAACCAATGCACTGTCTCCGAAGCTGCCCATCGAGACATTGATCAGGCTGGCTCCCGCATCCACGGCGGCGACGATGCCTTTGGCTAACAGAAAACTGTCTGACTCACCGCTGTCGTTGGCGATGCGGACGGAAAGGATGTCCGCGGCGGGGGCCACGCCGGGAGTGAGCGCGTCCTTGCCGATGATGACGGACGCCACCGCAGTGCCGTGGCCGTTCTGAGCTGCGGGATCCGACGGCGGGGCCACCAGCGCGATGGAGCTGATGGAGGTGTTGAAGGCCTGGTTTGCGGTCACACCGGTATCGAGCACCGCGATGCGGACACCCTTGCCCCAGTTCGAGTTGTCGGCATTGACTCCGAGCCAGTCGAGCAGATGGCTGCCGAGCGGTACAGCGCCGGGTTGCACGGAACCATTGCCGGGTGACGGGGCGCTCACCGGGAAAACCATCGACTGCTCCGCGCCGTCGCCTAACAGGCCTGCGAGTTCGTCACCATCGGAAAAGCCGACGCGGAGGGCGTTGAGCGCGTCCAGCCGCCCTAACAATTTCACACGATCCCCCGCCCTCTTGAGAAAGTCATCGACGGCGGCCTGGTCCTTGAAAGTCAGGATGCGCTGGCCCTCAAGCGCACCCGCTGCGGCGGCCTCAAGATCGCGGTGACTTGACGGTGCCCTGTCACCCCGCCGGAATTTCGGCAGCGTCTCATCGGGGATGACCATCTTGCGCGGGGTTTCGGATTTGCCGGACGAATGTTGCGCGACTTCCTTCTGAGGCGCGGCCGTGTCGGCAAGCCAGTATCCAAGAAGCGCGACCGCCACGAATCCAAAAATCCAAATCAACCGACCGACTTTCATGTGCCGCAATAAACCCCGGAATGTGGGAAAAGTCACGGGAGATGATCGCAGACCTTATCCGAGGAACGATTTCATGGTGGCAATCGCCGGTGCCTCCCGGCATGAATTCGCCGCAAATGAACGACGCCACAGCCAATCAACAAACGCCGAAACAAGTCCGAAGCGGCAATAGCGGACGATGGTTTCTAGCGGGTCTGGGGCTGGTGCTGGCATGCATGGGAGCCTTGTTCGTCTGGCTGCTGGGTAGAAGTTTTCTAAGGGCTTACGAAATGCGTTCGTGGCCTGAAGTGCCCTGCGTGATCCTGAGTTCCGAGGTCGCGGAACGGATCCACGACCCGCAGTCTTCCCCGGAATACCGGCACGAAGTCAGCTTCGGCTATCAATGGAAGGAACACGCATTCACAGGCGACCATCTGACCTTGCGCGGCAGTCCGTGGTCTTCGCAACAAGAGGAGGTCATGAAAAAAGCGGCCGAATATCCCGTGCGAGCCAACATGACCTGCCACATCGACCCCGCACATCCGGAATTCGCCGTATTGAAAACCGAATCGCTGGCACCGGGATACTCGATCTGGTTTCCCGGACTCTTCGTCGTGGGAGGTCTTGGCATCGCCCTGCGGGCGCTTTTCCCGGCCAGACAGCCGTGAGTTTTTCGTAACGATTTGAAATATGCTGAGGATTTCGCAAAGAACGCATCAAGGTTTTTGTTGATTAGGGGAAAAATCGTGGATTAAGCTCGTGCCCCGCCGCTTTGCGTCCCGGCATTCCACCGAGGGCGCACTTCTTTTGACACCATCTCCACTCTAAGACGCGATGAATCCAGACAGAGCCACACTCAATTTCCTCAACAGTTTCCCGGAGGAAGCCAGAAAACGCGGTGAAGTGTTGCAAAAGGACGGGGCCGTCACGCAGATTTTCGGCAACCATTTGTTCATCCAGGGACGGGTTGAAGATGAAAGCGGCACCTTCCGCACCAGCCTGCGCCTGCAGGGCAACCGCTGGTTCGGATCCTGCACCGCCGAGGACGAGATCGTCGCCGGTGCCTGCCAGTATGCCACCATGATGGAGCGCATGCACCGCGGCGAGGACCTGCCGGAATCGCCCAACGAATTCGACGACACGCCGGTGCTCGACATCATCGAGGAGAAACTCGGCCGCGAACTCGACGACAAGGAGGCGGACTTCGTCACCAAGATCGAGAAACGCTACCGTCGCTACGTCAT
>CANBTO010000096.1 GCA_947372405.1 Verrucomicrobiaceae bacterium | reverse complement strand
CGGAAGTTTTTTTGGTAGGAGAGCCACAAATGTTGGACCAATGGATGCCATCCTGTCGCAACCGCTTCACTGGAGCGGACTTCGATTTCGTGGCGTCCGCGCTCGCACCCGATGGCTGCCGGTGCCACCTCGAAAAGCTCTGGCAGGATGCGGACGGGATACGCGAGATGCTGGATCTGAAGGAAGTTTTCCGCAACCTGATCGATTCCCCCGCCGCCCTGCAGGTCTCACCTCGGTTCTATTTCTATGTGCTGGTGCGCCACGCCTTCCTGCAGGCCGAGCTGCCAGACGCCGACCTCGCCGACTACGTGGCTGGCGTGATGGCCAAACGGGTCTGCGCGAGTGGCGGGGATCCGCTCCAGGACGTGACGCGTGGTTTCACCCATGCGGCGGAGTTCCTGTCCTTCATATCCACATCCAAAGGCCGCATGAAGTTCCACCTTCAGGTGGCGGCGGGAAACCAGTTCCTCGTCCTCACCGGACTCTACCCGGATTTCATCAAGCATCGCTCGGAAAAAGGCGAAGCCCCGGATCTGGAATTCTACGAATCCTTCGCCCGGCGCGCCTACCAAAGCGCTGCCTCAAACCGCCAGATGGCCGGAAGCACGACCCGCCACCTGTTGGGGTCCCTCGCGGAATCCCTGCCCGCCGCCCGCCGCTCGCTCAACCGCGTGGCCGAGGAGTTTGTGTTTCTCGGTGACTGAACCGGTATGACAACCGGCGCGAACGACACGAACCCACTCCGAGGCAAGGAGCTGCTGCGCACCGTGGATATCCGGGCCCTGCCCAAAGTCCTGCTCCACGAGCACCTCGACGGTGGTCTCCGTCCGACCACGGTGATCGAACTCGCGGCGGAACACGACTACGAGGAACTTCCCACCACCGAACCGTCCGATCTGGCGGACTGGTTTCACCGCGGTGCGCAACGCGGCAGCCTGCCCGAATACCTCGATGGCTTCCGCCACACGATCGCCGTCATGCAGACGCCGGAATCGCTTGAACGTGTGGCCTTCGAGTTCATCGAAGACATGTTTCACGATGGCGTGGTTTACGCGGAGGTGCGTTTCGCCCCGGTCTATCATACGGAATCGGGACTCACGCAGGACGAGGTGGTGGCCGCTGTCATTCGCGGACTCGAACTCGGAGAACAACGCTACGGCGTGCAATGGGGGCTCATCATCTGCGCGATGCGCCACATGAAGAACTCGCTCGAAGCCGCGGAACTCGCGATCCGCTGCCGCGATGCCGGAGTCGTCGGTTTCGATCTGGCGGGCGGCGAACACGGCTATCCTCCGAAGAAACACGTCGAGGCATTCCAAGCCATCGAGCGCGCGAATTTCCATATCACCATTCACGCGGGAGAGGCATACGGCCCTGAATCGATCTGGCAGGCGCTCCAATATTGCGGTGCCCACCGTCTCGGCCACGCCACCCGGCTGCGCGACGACATCGAACTGCACCCGGACGGCACAATGAAACTCGGCAGCCTCGCCCAATACATCCTCGACCGGCGCATCCCGCTCGAAATGTGCCTGCTCAGCAACCTGCACACCGGAGCCTGCGCCGATCTCGCGGATCATCCCTTCGCCATGTTCTTCCGCCGCGGCTTTCGCGTCTGCCTCAACACCGACGACCGTCTGATGAGCGACACCTCGATGACCCGCGAAACCTCTCTCGCCACCGAACTCTTCGACCTTAGTCTAACCGAACTCGAAAAGCTCTCGCTCAACGCCATGAAGAGCGCGTTCGCCCACTTCGACAAACGCACCGCCATCATCTTCGGCTCCATCCTCCCCGGATTCGCCAAGGCGCGGGGCGACAATGGCAGGGACCGATCCTCCGGGCGGTCCGTGAGAATGGATGGCGGTTGAACCCGCTCCAAAGGAACTTTGAAATTTTCAGGCTGCGAGCAGAATACTAA
The DNA here is from genome assembly GCA_947372405.1 of Verrucomicrobiaceae bacterium. Next base: position 9,966 of record CANBTO010000096.1, on the reverse strand, counting down.
CAGTGGAAAAGCCTCCGGCCACTTGCTTCTGCGCATATGCGACAAGCCCTCTCCGTAGGGTTCCCCTATTCTCACATGGAGCTCGCATTCGCCCCCTCCATACCCGCGCCGCCGAGGCCGTCTCGCTGAACCATAGGTTCTGGACTTCTCTGCGTGCTTGCTCTGAAACGGACGCTGGAGTATTCGTCTTCCATGCCAACCGCGATTCTCAAAGCCCACTACGACGGCAAGCACATTGTCCTCGACGAGCCATTTGAGCTGGCCGCCAACGCCTCTTTGGTGGTGACCGTCATCGGGCCTGACGACGAGCGTTCCGAGTGGACTGCGCTCGGCGTCCAGAACCTCGCCCGAGCCTACGGAGACGACGAACCCGAATACACGACTGCGGACCTTAAGCCGCGATGAACGAGGGCGATGTCACACTCACGCCTCTGCCGCAGGCCGATGGACGCTTCAAGCCACGCCCGGCGATTCTCTTGCGGCGGATGCCTCCATTCGGCGACTGGCTCATTTGCGGCGTCAGTTCACAACTCCACCAGCAGGTAGTCGGCTTCGACGAGGTTATCGAGCTATCCGACCCGGACTTTGCCCACAGCGGTCTCAAGGTCGCTTCGGTCATTCGTCTCGGCTTTCTCACGACCATGCCAGCAGACCGTTTTCTCGGCATTCTTGGCTCCATTGCACCCGAGCGACACACCCGCCTGCTTGACAGCCTATCACGGTTCCTCGCAATCGAACGGAGTAACCAAGAAGCTCAGTGACAATGCTCCGAGACACTGTCTTGTTTTTAGCGAATTTCGGCCTGCCGATTTACCTCGTCTCTAGGTTGGGATGGCGTGGGGTCAAAATCGGCGCGTTCTGCATGTGAGTGCTCGTTTATGCGTCGGGTGAAATCTAGCGCGCGGGCGATCCTCAGGCGGAGGGATTCGGAATGGGAATCTGGATTGTAGTCGGTTTGCCCGTTTCGTTCGTTTACTGTGGTCTCACTTACGGCGTCAGGCAGGCCATCTTGTATGCTCTGGCGAGATGGGGCAGCCCCGATGTCACCAAGGTGAAATACAAATCATAGACCGGGTGTTCTCGCAGTCACTGATCACTCACGTTTGCTAAAACCCGGCCATACTCGGGTGTCCGGTCCCTCTCGCTGACCAGACAGATTTTTCAATTCACCTTCACCGAGACCGGGGATTTCAATCGCAGCGCAAGCTTCCGTACGCCATCCTCCCATGTCTTCGCATCCGGGAAATCCCCGCTCTTGCTCCAGCCCGCGCCGATGTAATGGACGAAGGGCTGTCCGGAAACCGCGGTGCCGAGAGCTAGAAAATCCCCGTCCGCCTCGGCAAATCCCGCTCCTCCTGGAATCACCACACCGCAGGCCGTGTTTCCGTTAGGTTTGGCTTCCGGTTCCCAATAGCTCATCCAGCCTTCCTTCTCGTCCTTGGTGAACTGCCCGTCCCCCGGCCGTTTCACGATGCCCACCCCCACGGTCACCTTGCCGGGTTTGTCGGTATTGGCGAGGCTGAAGGTGCTCTCCACGCGACTGAAGTTGGACCCTGCATCAATCGAGATGCGCTTGCTTTCCGAAACCTTGTTTCCGGGAATATCCCAACTGTCAAAAGTCAGCTCGAACACAGACCGCAGCGGACCGTTGGCCAGCACCTTCCATTTCGTGAAGTTCGATGACGTGTACAACTTCTTGCCATCCCAGATGCCAAGACCACCACAGCCGCGGGCCTTGCCCACCTTGTAACAATCCAGTCCTTCGCCCTCATCCTTGTGGTATTCGCCCTTGGCATACCACTTGTTGATGATCGGATAGCGCGCGGACTTCACCCAGACATCCACACCGCTGCTGATGAGATGTTCCTTCGGATCCTTGATGATGGCGGGGCCATAAACCCGGTGCGCGATGCGGTCGCTCTCCCACGCGAAGTCATCGAGACGCTCCGGCACGAAGCGGCAGAACGTCTTCACGTCCGGCTTCGGCACGGCGCCGAGTTGCTCCGATTGCAGAATGAGATAACTCCTCGTCTCACCGGGTGCCAGGTCAACCTGATAGAGCAGTTGCTTTCCGGTTACCTGCGAGTCGAGAATGCGGGCCGTCAACGCGTCCATCACCACCGGAGACTTGCCGACCTTGGCAAGATCCACCTCCACCATCTCACAAACCCGGCTGAAATCCCCTGGATTGCTCACGCTCACCACCACCGGCTTCGTCTTCTCCGTCACCGCCATCCGATAGATCTGGGTTCCAGCTAACAGAAACGCACCCGTGCCATAGACTTCGGTCGTGTCATCGGCGAAGTGTTTCGGGTCCGCGCCGATCGGTTGGACGTGGGTCAGCTTGCCATCCGGCTGGACGCAGGAAACCAAGGCCACCCACGCCTTGCGGACGGCGGGTTCATAGGTGGCGCGATCCAGCAGGCCCTGGTTCACTCCCCAGGCGAAGGCATAGGTAAAGAATCCCGTGCTGCTGACTTCCTTCAGCGGATAGGAATCCGGATCGAGCAAGCTTGCGCGCCACATGCCGTCGGACTGTTGGCAGGTGATCAGCTTGGCCGCCATCTGTTTGAACTGATCTTCGAACCGCGGCCGCGCCGGATGGTTCGACGGGAGATATTGCAGCATGCGCACCAGACCGCCCATCACCCAGCCATTGCCGCGGCCCCAGAAGACATTCTTGCCGTTGGCCTCGCGCTTTTCGAAATACGTGCTGTCCCGGTAATACAAGTGTTCGTTCTTGTCATAGAGGAAATCCGAGGTCCTCCACCAATGGTTCACCGCCTGATCAAGATAGCGCTTGTCGCCCGTGGCCACATACATGCGCAACCACGCGGAAGGTGCCATGAAGAGCGAGTCACACCACGACCAGCGGTCCTGGTTTCCCGGTGTCTTGAACACCAGACTTCCCTCGTGCGGATTGGCAAGGATTTCGTCGAAGCGCGCGCGGGACGGCGCGATCATCTTCGGATCACGTGTGAGAAAATACAGCTCGGCATAGGTCTGGCTCACGCAGTGGTCGTCGGCATGATAGACGCGCGGTCCGGGCATCCAGCCGTTCCCCTCGCCCATCGCCACCATCGCGTCGCGGTATTTCCGGTCACCCGAAACACCGGCCAACGCCATGATGCCAGTGTAACCCGCACCCTGCGTCCAATCGGTCGGCTTGTGCGGGCTGGGATTGGCGAGCTGCCAGTCCGCCACCCGCTCCATCGTCGTGAGCAAGTCCTTCGGCGCGATGGCGTCTGATAGAGCGGGAAAGGTTTTCGCTTCCACCGCCGGAGAAACCGCAACCGAAGCAACCGCAACCGGAGAGACCGCCGCATTGCCCTTGGCCGGACGATCCATCTTCACCGACGACAGGTAATCCGTGAAATGCACATATCTGCCGTGGAGGTTGAGCCAGAGCAAGCCAGGCCCGCCGGCCACCGGGTTCTTCACGACGTAGGGCCGGATGTTGTCGGACTTGGAACCGGCCGTGACCGCCGTGCTGGTCCACGTTTTCCCGGCATCCGCCGTCGTCCATTTTTCGATCTCCCGCACGTCGTTCACCGGGCGCGACAGGTAAACCACCGACGGGTCCGCGGGATCGAGCGCAAGGCCGCCGGAGTAATGCGGCTCGGTTTCCTTCTTGCCGGGCTTGGTTTGCGGAAACCACTTGCCGGCGGCACACAGCTCGCTGTCAGCCCATGCCTTGCCATCCCAGCGCGCGTAATGATAACGATGGTCGTTTTCCGATGGCAGCCGCGTGTAGGCGACCACCGGCCGCTCGTCTTTGTCGAACGCCAGGTCATACACCCAGGCTCGGACACCCGACTTGCGCGCGTCATACACGCAGTCCGCCTGCTCGGGTGTGAACGGCAATTGATCCAGCCCGGCGATGCGGCTGCCGTCCGCTTTGAAAAACGCGCCGTCCTTGTAGCACGCGTAATACACGCTGTTGGTGGCCTCGTCACGCGGATGGCCATCGGTGAAGAGCATGTGGATGCGGTCCTTGCCGTTGGAGGCGATCTTCACATACGGGCGGTTGTTCGAACCCGCACCCACGCGGGTGGTGACCACCTTGCCGAGCGACCAGGTCTTGCCGCCATCCATCGACTTGCTGAACGTCGGCTTCCACGTATCGCCGCGCCAGAACAGATAGATCGCGTTGTTTTCCGCGGAGAGCATCACCGGATTCGAATAGGTCACACGTTTCTTCGCGGCATCGCTGAGGTGCAAGACCCGCTCCGGTTCCCACTCGCTGAAATCGCCGGGCCTCGCCATCACGCGGGAGTTCATCTCCGTCTGGTTGTGCTGGGAGTAGAACGCCATCAAGCGCCCGTCCGGCAGAAACAGGAACGACGGATTGTCGTGATCATCGCGCTGGTATTGGGCGTGCAGCGTGGTGGAGCTGACCGCCCCCGTGGCCGAATCCAGCGTCCCGGCCTGGATCGAGCCGTCCTCCGTCACCCAACCGGTGTAGGTCTTGCCGTCGCGGGTGACCGCCCGCGGATCGGAGAACCAGCACCAGCCGCCGTCCTTGCTGAAATCCGCAAACGCCTCGCCGGGCTGCGCCGAGCTTGCTGGCAGGATCTGGCAAACGGTCGCCACGGCGGAAACCAGGGCGGAGCGGAAATTTCGGAGCGTGACAGTCTTCATGATTCGTGGGTTTTCGGAAACGGAGCGCGCGTCGTTTACGCAGCCCGCAGCACTGGATCTATCGAAAGCAGGCTCCGCATTCAACCCCCGGCCATCCATCGGCGGCGATTTCCTGCCGCGGGTTTGAACGATTGAGGCCATCCGGCGGCGCGCCAGATGCCCGATTTCAGTTTGTCGGCTTCTCACCGTCGGATGCGCCGACTCGTTCGCTGTCTCCCTCCAGGTTGGCCATTAGAACGTGGAAGAGCATCTCGACCAACTCGGAAGAAGGTTTGATCTTTCTCTCAAATTCAGGGTCAGAAAGTAAAATCGGGTGGAGGAAGTCCGAGATCCGGTGCAACAGATAGTCCGGATTCCGTGAGTGCAAAACCATTGGATCGAGCTGCTCAACCAGAGAATCATGAAGAAGGGCGGCGGTCCTCAGAAGGAACTTGGAACGCCGTTCCTGAGTTGCAGAGCGCATCTCGTATGCATCAATTAGATCCGAACATCCCTCTGGGAGCGCTGCTCGCGAAGGAGGTAAATTCGGCTCTGGGATTCGTTTCATTCTCCAGCCAACGTAAAGCACATCCACCACTAGGAGCGGGATCGGAAGTGTCTCTCGGGTTTGAGGTTGTAGTTACGGGAAAACATGTCACCAGAACGGCTCCTAGTGGTTGGATGATGCGGCTTAGCCTTCTGATTTTGGCTGAAGCGCGCTATAAATTGCTTCAATATCTTTAAGATCCCGGTTGAGTATCTCCCCGGGATCATCCCTCATGACATCCTCACCAAGAAGAACTCCAATCTCGGTGGCTAGTCGAATGGCATTGAAGGATAGCTGCATCAGATTCTCAATCGTGATCGGATACTTCTCTCCCGCTTTCTCACGGAAGCTCTTGTCAGTGATGTGCCCAAAGCTGTTGTTCCGAACTACCTGAATTCCCTTGGCAATTACCTGCAACTTCTTCAGACGGCGAATCATCGCTTCATGTGTCTCGGAATCAATGTCGCCCGCGATTAGTCCTAAAAGGGTCTCGAAGTTGTGAAACTTCGGCTTCTTGGTATCGTAAAGGCAATCAAGTGAGATGACCATCATGGTGAGATGTGCTTCATGAGTCGCATAGAAGAAATTCCAATATGACTTTATCACCATCTCGTGAAGCGGTTCGTTGTATCTCGTGTATAGCCAGAACGTGTGGCTCTGCCATGCAGCAAGCGCCATTCGATAAACCTGTTCGAAGCAATCTCTATATGGTGGCATTTTCTTCAGGGAATTTGAATATTCATAGCTTTTCGATTATTACAAGGATCGCAGCAGTCATCGCCGTTTCTTTAGTCTCACCGCCATTTGACGCGGAGCATCCAAACGGAGCTGCTGATACGAACTTCCAACCACTGGCAAAATACTGATTCAATTCCGTGGCATTAAGTTTGAGACTTGATACGTGGCAACCACTGCTTTCTATTACTATTGCCTTTTGCATGGGTGTGAATGATTTATTTATAGCTAACAGGTTTTATTCGTAGCGCCTCGGGACGGGATATCCAGTAGAGCACCACCCTCGGAAATTTGTCAGCAATCCTTGATGTGACAAGGAAAATCCCGGTTCAACGGGTGTATATCAGGCTGCCGCAACGGTCCGGATCCGGGGTGACCTGCTCTAGCAGATATACCCCGGGGGAAGACGTGCGGCAGCGGGCGAAGGCGGGATGAACGGGGGGACAGGAGTGTCCCCCCGCCTTATGGGGCGGGCGGCGGAGCGCCGACTTCAGTCGGCTGGTCCTATGGCACCGAGTTTTCGGGCCGGCTGAAGCCAGCGCTCCGTTTCAAATCAGCGCGTAATCTCGTGCTATTTCGGCCTGTCCCGTTGCCCGGTGGTGGCGGCCGCGAGACGCGAGACGCGCGTGGACCTTCCACTTTGCGCGCTTGTCGGCGCATGACGGCTCGCGTAGGATCTTGAAACAACCGAAAACGATCATGGAATGGAAAGACCGGCAGGAAAGCGACAATGTGGAGGATGCGCGGGGTGACAGCCGCGGCGGCGGTTACAGCGGCGGCGGCGGCGGCGGTGGGCTTGGGCTGCTGTTCACGATCGGGCGGGTGTTTGGCTTCAAGGGAGTGGTGGCGGCGGTGGTGGTGGGAGCGGTGCTTTGGAAGATGGGCATCATCGATACCGGCAGCATCTCGGGGAACGGAGCTCCGGCTGGCATGCGGCAGTCCGCCGTGAGCCCGGAGGACGACGAGCGGTTTCATTTCGTGAAGGTGGTGATGAAGGAGACGGAAAAAGTGTGGACGGCGGAATTCGCAAAGCGCGGGATGAAATACCAACTGCCGAAGATGGAGGTTTATCGCGGACAGATCCGGACCGCCTGCGGCAATGGCTCTGCGGCCATGGGTCCGTTCTATTGCCCGGGCGACCGCATGGTTTACATCGACCTGAGCTTTTACGACGAGCTGGCGAAAACCTTCAAATCACCAGGCGATTTCGCGCAGGCTTATGTGATCGCGCACGAGGTGGGGCACCACGTGCAGAAGTTGTTAGGCGCATCCGACAAGGTGGCGGCGATGCAGGGCCGGCGGGATTACAACGAATACTCGGTGCGGCTGGAGCTGCAGGCGGACTATTATGCCGGCGTGTGGGCGAACCATTCGAAGCAATCGCTGAAGCTGGATACGCAGGACATCCAGGAGGCGATGCACGCCGCCAACGCCATCGGCGACGACGCGATCCAGAAACAGATGCAAGGCCGCGTGGTGCCGCATTCTTTCACGCACGGCACCTCGGCGCAACGGATGCGCTGGTTCAACAAGGGCCTACAGAGCGGCACGATCGAGGGCGGGGATACGTTTTCGATGGCTTACAAGGATCTGTGATGGCGGGTGGGTTGATTGGGGTTCGCAGGGAATGTGTATCCTTGAAACTCGACATTTGGAGTCGCGGTGGCATTCTTCAGTCATGACCACTCAATTCCTCACCGATGACCACGGCCAGCGAGTCGCCGTGGTGATCCCCATCGCAGACTACGAGTCTCTGATGGAGGATGTGGCTGATCTTGCGGCCGTCGCGGAGCGCAGGGACGACGACCGGATTTCACTCAGCGAACTCAAGGCACAACTGACCGCCGATGGCCTCCTACCGGGTTGAGATTTCCAGGTCTGCGGCCAAAGACCTTCGGGGGATCGACCGGAAGTGGATTCCGAGGCTTGTGGCGGCAATCGAAGCCCTTGAGACGGATCCACGACCTGTCGGCTGCAAAAAGCTCGTGGGCTCGGAACACACCTACCGCGTGAGGATTGGCAACTACCGTGTGGTTTACGATATCCACGATGGCACGCTGATCGTTCTGGTGGTGAGGATCCGCCATCGGGGGGATGTTTATCGCTAGATCCGTCAGGATGCGCGCATCTGCCACTCCTTATTCCGCAGCCACGGCCTTTTCCTGCGCGAGCTTGGGATCCTTCCAGGTGGACTGGATGTAAACTTCGCGCAGTTCCTTGAAGCCGATCTGGCAGGGGCTGTGGGCCATGAGGTCCGCGCCCTTGTTGTTTTTCGGGAAGGCGATGACTTCGCGGATGCTGTCCTCACCGGCGACGAGCATGGCGATGCGGTCGAGTCCGAGGGCGAGGCCGCCGTGTGGCGGGGCACCGAAGCGGAAGGCATCGAGGATGTGGCCGAACTTGATTTGCTGTTCTTCCGGGCCGACGCCGAGCACGCTGAACATCTGCGCCTGGAGTTCCTTTTCGTGAATCCGGATGGAGCCGCCGCCGAGTTCGTAGCCGTTAAGCACGACGTCGTAGGCCACGGCTCTAACATTCGCGTAGTCGCCGGCTTCGAGTTTCGCCATGTCATCGGGATGCGGGCGGGTGAAGGGATGGTGGACGGCACCCCAGTGACCGGTTTCCTCGTCGTGCGCGAGCAGCGGAAAATCGACGACCCAGAGGAAATTGAAGGCTTTCGTGTCCTTGAGGATCTCCATCATCACAGCGCACTCGGAGCGGACGCGGCCGAGGATGGTGCTGACGGATTCGCGCGAACCGGCGGCGAAGAAGACGATGTCACCTTCCGCTAGATCCAGCTTGGAGATGACGTTGGCTTTTTCCGAGTCGTTGAACACCTTCCAGAGCGGGCTCTTGTATTCGCCGTTTTCAAGTTTGATGAACGCGAGGTTTTTGACGGGAAGACCGGCCTGCACGGCGATCTCGTTGAGGCGGTTCATCTGGCCGGTGGTGATGCCGGCGAAGCCTTTGGCATTGATGGCGCGCACGACGCCGCCGCCTTCGATGATGCTGCGGAAGATCTTGAACTCGGTGTTGGCGAACACCTCACCGAGATCGGTGATCTTCATGTCGAAGCGGGTGTCCGGTTTGTCGGAGCCGTAGATGTCCATCGCATCGGCATAGGTCATGCGCGGGAAGGTTTGCGGGATTTCAACGCCGAGTCCGGCCTTGAACATCGAGGCTAACAGACCCTCGACGAGTTTGATGATATCTTCCTGGCCGATGAAACTGGCCTCGATGTCGATCTGGGTGAACTCCGGCTGACGGTCGGCGCGCAGGTCCTCGTCGCGGAAGCAGCGGGCGATCTGATAGTATTTCTCCAGGCCGGCCACCATCATGAGCTGCTTGTATTGCTGCGGTGCCTGCGGCAACGCATAGAAGCGGCCGGGGTTGAGGCGGGACGGGACGAGGAAGTCGCGCGCGCCTTCGGGCGTGGGGTTGGAAAGGATCGGTGTTTCGATTTCGAAGAAACCGGACTCGTCGAGATAACGGCGTGCGGCGGAGGTGATCACGCTGCGCTGGCGGATGTTCCTGCTCATGCGCGCGCGGCGCAGGTCGAGATAGCGGTATTTCATCCGCAGGTCCTCGTTGGAAAGCTCCTTATCGAGCTGGAAGGGAAGCACGTCGGCCTTGTTGACGATGGTGAGTTCCTTCGCGACGATCTCGATGGCACCGGTGCCGATCTTGTCGTTGGTGGTTCCGTCAAGGCGCTTTGAAACGACGCCGGTGACCTGCACGACGTCTTCTTCACGCAAGGTGTGCGAGAGCTTGGCGAGCTCGGGATTTTCCTCGGGATGGAACACGCACTGGGTGAGGCCCTCGCGGTCGCGGAGGTCGATGAAGATCACGCCGCCGTGGTCGCGGGCGGAGTTCACCCAGCCGATGAGCGTGACGGTTTGGCCGATGTGGGACTCGCGGAGTTCGTTGCAGTGGTGTGTGCGCATGAGATGTGAATGTGGTTAAAGGTTATTTGTTAAAAGTTATTGGTTGGAGATTGTTTGACTACAGGTTTTTACCTAATAACAAATAACCTATAACCCATAACTCCATGGCCGCTAGGCCAG
>CANBTO010000095.1 GCA_947372405.1 Verrucomicrobiaceae bacterium | reverse complement strand
CGGTTGCCACCCTTGCTGCCCATTCCGCCGAAGGAATAGTCGGTTTCCACGTAGAGATTCGGCAATTCCCAGCGTGGATTCTCGTCCACATACGATTCGTATTCCACGGCGGCGAGAATTTCGCTCGTGAAAGTATTCAATCGAACCGCCTGGGTGGAGTTGTTGCGGACGACGATCCATTTGGAAACCAACGGCACACCGTCGAACAACTCATAGCGCACCTCCACCGTCACTCCGGCTTTAGCCGGCGAAGAAAACTCCAGTGTCAGTGAGACGCCAGGCGGCGGCCACGGTGAATCGTTGGCCATCCACTCGCTTCGCTTCTTCCATGGAAACCGCGCCTCCGTCTTTTCCGTCTTGAAGCCGGAAAACTGAAACGCATTTGGATTCGTCTTCAGTTCCTCGATCCATGCAGGCTTGAGAAAATTCTGCACCGGCTGACCGACCAGTCCTCCGATGTCATAACTGACACCATCCAAGGTGACGCGTGCTTCTGGACGCACGCTTCGGATGATGGATTCACCGGTCATTAGGTTTTCGAATGAAACGGTTGCCGCATTTGGTGCGAGGCGGATGACACGGCGCACGAGGCCATTGTCCAGAATCACCTCATGGCGTTCCACACTCTGCTGAATCCGCGCTTTGAAAGAAGAAGGATCAATCAGCCAGTCAGCGGAGGCTGCCGCATGGATGGATAAAGTCCCGGAAAGACCGAGCAGAGGGATAAGGATTTTTGTGATATTCATACTTTTTGAAATCGGTTAGTTGGGATATCGGTGTGACATGAGGTTCAATTTGTGGCACTGTTTGATGCTTGATGGGTCGGAATATTGTCTCCCACCTCCTTGATGGCGTGTTCGCGTTGTTGTTCGAGCTCGCTCTGGATACCGTCATCCGCCTGTTGGAGCCATGTGTCACGAATGTTGCGTGGTTGTTGAAGGATCGCCTCCTCCAACCCCAAGACGGCCTCCCTGCGGATACCCGGGTCTTGAAGCTTGGCCAGCCAGGAAAATGCGGCCTGTGCGTCGGCTTGCAACCATCGGTTAGCGATGATTTTGATTCCCGCTTCGCGGGCCGGACCCGGCGGGAACATGACCACCCAATCAGCGGCATCCCGCGGGCTTTGGGCCGCCCACCGCTGAACGACCTGAACCACGGCCACATCAAACTCGCGGCTGACAATGCCGTATTCCGACAGCAGGGTGCCGGCACGGCGCGGGTCGGTTTCGGCAGTTGCAAGTGCGATTTGGCTGTAAGCGGCGGCGATTTCCAACTCGGACCCGAGTGTGGCCGCCCAAGCGAGTGCCTCGTTGGGACTTTGCTCCGCAAGGCGCATGGCGTAATGCTGGATCAGGCGGATCTTCTCCGCGCTGCCTGTCGGCAATTGCAGGAATGCATCGACGGCGAGCTCGGAATCGGTTTCAAGGGCATTCCATGCGACATCGGCGATCGCCTTCTCGCGGGCGACGGGAGATTCAATTTCGGCCGCCGTTTTCAGGATTTTCCGCAGCTCTGCCGACGAACCCGGGCCTGACTGTCGCGTTGTGTGCCCAGCGTGAGAGACCCGCGTCTTGGGAGCTGCTGAGTTCTCGTGGGCGTCCGACTGCCCCGGCTTGTCGCAGCAAACCAACAACAAGCCGGGCGCGAGAAATGCGAGCAGGCGGCGAATCACGGAGTTATGGTAACGTTGCTGAACTGCGAGGTATTGAGTGTGGTATTGCTGCCACTGCTCACGGCCAGACCGATGTAGCAGGTGGAGGCGAAGGTGGTGCCCGTGGTGCTGCCTACGGTGGTCCATGAGGTGCCGTTGGTGCTCTTGTAGGAGGTGATTGTGGTGCCGCTGCGGACGAGGCGGTACCAAGTGTTGGGCACGGTGGCGGTGCTGCTGTTGCTGCTGGTGGTGCTGCCGCCGGTGGCGGTGCGGCGGTCCCAGCGGATTGCGTTGGAGCCGGTCATGCCCATGAAGATCTGCATCGAATTGGCGGCCAGACTGTCGCGGATCATCACACCGACGCGCGAGGAGGTGCCGGTGCTTTGCAGGGTGGTGATTCTGGCGACGATCTCCCCGTCTCCGGTGAGCGTCTGATAGAGGAAGTTGAACTTGTCCGAAGTGGAACCGATGATTCCCGAGCCGGCCTGGGTGAAGGTGCCTGCGCTTGTGCTGACCGAACCCGCGAGCATGCCGGTGCCGATATCTGCGTTGGTCCAGGGCAATTGCAGTGCGACCGTGATCGAAACCGTCGCCGTGGCGGAATCCACGGTACCGTCGTTCACTTTGAAGGTGAAGCTATCAGGTCCGCTGGTGCCGCTGGTGGGCGTGTAGGTCACGTTCGGCGCGGTGCCGCTGAGGGTGCCGCGTGTGGGCTGGGTAACGACCGTGTAGGTCAGCGCGCTGCCTTCCACATCGGTGCCGGCCAGGGTGATGGCCTTGGCGGTGTTGTACGCGGTGCTCGCGCTCTGCGGATTAGCCGCCGGAGGATCGTTGACCGCCGTCACGGTGATCGAGACGGTTGTCGGAGCCGAGTCCGCCGTTCCATCGTTGACCTTGAAGGTGAAATTGTCAGAGCCGTTGTAGTTTGCCGCGGGCGTGTAGGTCAGATTCGGTGCCGTGCCGCTGAGCGAGCCGTGCGCGGGCTGTGTGACAGTGGTGTAGGTGAGGGCGCCGCCTTCGACATCGCTGCCAGTCAGGGTGATGGCCTTGGCGGTGTCCTCTGCGGTGCTCACGCCTTGCGCGTTGGCCACCGGCGGGTCGTTCACCGCAGTCACCGTAATCGAGACCGTCGCGGCTGCCGAGTCCACCGTGCCGTCATTGCCCTTGAAGGTGAAACTGTCGGAGCCGAAGTAGTTGGCCGCGGGCGTGTAGGTGACATTGGGCGCGGTGCCGCTCAGCGTGCCGTTCGCAGGTTGGGTGAGGATCGTGTAGGTCAGCGAATTGCCATCCACGTCGGTGGCTGTCAGGGTGATGGCCTTGGCGGTATCTTCGGCGGTGCTCACGCTCTGCGCATTGGCCACCGGCGCGTCGTTGACCGCCATGACCGTGATGGAGACGGTTGCCGCCGCCGAGTCCACCGTGCCATCGTTGACCTTGAAGGTAAAACTGACCGATCCGTTGAAATTGGCAGCAGGATTGTAGGTCAAATTCGGCGCGGAGCCGCTGAGCGTGCCGCTCGCGGGCTGTGTGACGACGGTGTAGGTCAGCGGATTGTCATCCACATCGCTACCCGTCAGGAGAATGGCCCTGACGGTATCTTCCGGCATGTTCACGCCCAAGGTATTGGCCACCGGCGCGGTGTTGGACGGCAGGGCGACGGTGATGGTGGTGTCATCGGAGAGGGCCGAAGTGGTGTCCAACGCATTGCCCGCAGAATCGTTGAGGACGGCACCGGCATTGATCCGGAGTTGCAGGGTGCCGGCGCTGGTCGGCGTGACCGGCACTTCGAAGACTCCCGGGCTCGTTTCCGAGACCGTGCCAAGGCTGACAGAGCTGGTGCCCGCATTGCCGAAATCGGCGGCGGATACCGTGCTGGCATCCATGTCTTTGCTGAAGGTCACGGTGTAGGTCACCAAGGAGTTGGTGTTGGCCGGTCCGCCTCCCTTGTGATCGACGATGCTGGTCAGGGCCGGAGGTGTCGCGGCCATCCCCAAAGTTCCGATCGTGAGCGCGTTGACGACCGCGAAGTCGGTGTTGCGGGTCACGGTCAGCACTTGGGAAGTCGCATCCGCGGTGAAAGTCCCCGTGACGAACTGGCCGCTCAGCGAGTTCATGGCGGCACTGCCCGCGATCGTCTGGCTGTTGCTGCCGGTGGAATCCGCGAAGAATTGGATCTGATACCGCATCCCGATGGTCAGACCCGACAAGGTGATGTTAGCCGACGGCGACACGGGGGCACCGATCTCGATCCCGAGGTTTGAGTCGAGCACCGTTCCGAAGTTGCCTGACACGACCGAATTGCTAGCGTTAAAACCCCAGTTGGCCCACTGGCTGTCCACAGCCACGTTGATGCCGTTCGCGAGCGTGACATTCTGGCCGGATCCCACACTCCTGAATTCGACCGCCACGGTTCCGGTCTCGGCGGCGGTGACGGTGGTAGTGGTGCCGGTGACGATTCCGAAATTCGCTCCGGCGAGATTGCCGACGCCGCTGCTCTGGATATTGCTGGCACCGGTGATCGCCGTTGCTGCGCCCCAGGTGAGTGGGCCACTCGAACCGGCTGTGACTGTGATGGACACCGTTGCCGCTGCTGAATCGAGCAATCCGTCGTTGGCTTTGAAGGTGAAGCTGTCCGCACCGCTGTAGTTGGCTGCGGGTGTGTAGGTCACATTCGGCGCGGTGCCGCTCAGCGTGCCGTTGGCGGGCTGGGTGACGATCGTGTAGGAGAGCGGGTTGCCTTGTGCATCGGTGGCGCTCAGGAAAATCGGTTTTGCTGCGTTCTTGTCCACACTGACACTCTGCGCATTTGCCACCGGCGCGGTGTTGCCCGCTCCGCCGGTCACTGTGATCGTGACGGTCGCTGGTGAGGAATCGAGATTGCCGTCGTTGGCCTTGAAGGTGAAGCTGTCAGACCCAGTGTAGTGGAGGTTAGGCCGATAGGTCACATTGGGAGGGGTGCCTGTGAGCGCGCCATGTGCCGGTTGGGTGACGATGGAGTAGGTGAGCGGGTTCGCCTCGGCATCGGTGGCGCTGAGGGTGACAGCAAGCGCCGCGTTTGGCGCGGTGCTGCCACTTTGGGCGTATGCCACGGGCGCGGTGTTGGGTGCCCCGGCGGTTACTGTTCCGGTGCCGGTGAACCAGGTGTCGTTCTTGTTGGTGGCGGGTGAAGCGGTGGAACCGTAAGTGCCGGCAGGCATGGCGGTGCCACCAAGGGTCAGGGAGGCGATGTTCCTGGTGCCGGTGTAATTCAGGGCAGCCTTGCCACTACCGCTGATGCTGAAGGCGCCGGTGCCAAGGGATGTGGCCGTCGAGCAGGACAAAATTCCCGCCGTGACGCTGCTGGCTCCGGTGAAGCTGTTGTTGCCGGAGAGAATCAGGGTGTTGGAGCCGCTCTTGGAAATGCCACCCGCACCGCTGATGTTGCCGCTGAAAGTCATGTTAAAGACCGTATTGACGATGGCGGTGGAGTTCAGGGTGACGGGGCCGCTACAGGTGTTGCCAAAGCCGTTATCGGAATAGATGTCGCCGCCGTTGACGGTCAAGGCGTTCGATGCGACAATGCGGTCCAAGTAGAACTGGCCGCCATTGAGAGTGACGGGGCCGGTGCCAAGCGCGGCGTTCGAATAGTAGAAAGACAACCTCAGTTGGCCGGAGTTGATGATGGTGCCGCCGCTGTAAGTGTTCGCGGTGGATGCGTTATTGAATTGCAGCGTGCCCGGACCGTTTTTGGTCAGGCCTCCCGTGCCGGAAATCAGGCTGCCAACCATTACCGTGCCGCTGCCACTGCCGCCGAAGGTCGTCATGGCGGACAGGCTCAACGGAGTATTGACGGTCACCGCGCTGGAGCTGTTCTGATTGAGCTGCGGCAGCAGGGAACCGTTGGCGGTGAAGGCGAGGATGTTGGTGCCGGCGAGCGTGATCGCGCCGGCCATGTTGAGCTGATTGAGTTGGAAGCCGTTGTTCAAGTCATGGGTCACGGTGTAGGTGCCGGACGGAGATATATTGAGCTGGTAGGTTGGCAGACCGGCAGCGGCGGGTGCGGTGCCCAAGGTCCAATTTCCGGCAACACTCAAATTGCCCGAGGTGGCGTTGAGCCATGTGTATCCAACCGCAGCGCCGGCCGAGATGCCGATGGACACCGTGGCGGGTGCCGAGTCGCTGGTCCCGTTGTTGACCTTGAAGGTGAAACTGTCCGAGCCTGTGTAGTTGGCGGCAGGAGTGTAGGTCACATTCGGTGCGGTGCCGGTGAGGGTGCCGTGGGCCGGCTGGGTGAGGACCGCGTAAGTCAAAGTGCCGCCGCTGCCCGCGAGAGTGATGGGCTGTGAGGTGTTCTGCGACATGGACACGCTCTGTGCGTATGCATACGGCGTGCGGGTCATCCCCGTGCCGTCAAACAGCCATTGACTGCCGATGATGGAGCCGCTGGCACCCGCAAGGGATGGCCCGGTCCACTTGAGCTTCGCCACTGCCGAGCCGGTGTTTTCGTAGTAATCCATCTGGATTTCCACCAACTGGCCTTCGGTGAGAGCGATCGGTGTGCCGTCATTCCAGTTGGTTGACTGGTCGGTGAACTGATCAATCACCGCCACGCCGTTGACAAAGAGGCGGACGCCGTCGCTATTGAGTGTCGAGAAGGCATAACTTCCGGTTTCCGGGACCAACAGCACGCCGCTCCAGCGCGCGCTGAAGGTGTCTGCGCCGATCGAGGCATGGGGCGATCCGGTGCCCCAGTCGAAATTCACCTGTGCGTCGGTGCGGGTGAGTTGCAGGCTGCTGAAGTCCGCATTGTTGAAATACTCGCCCTTGAGGCCGCTGCCGGCGGTGCCGACGATGATACTGACCGTGGCAGGCGCGGACGGGTTTGCGGCACCCAGACTGTCGATCACTTGGAAGGTGAAGTGATCCGGCCCGGTGTAGCCGGCGTTCGGGATATAGGTGAGGTAGGGAGGATTGCCGGTGAGCTTGCCATGGATCGGTGCGGTCACGTTGATGACGGACACCACGCTGCGGGGCGAATCGCCTGTTAGAGTAATGGCCTTCGCGCCGTTGGTGGAAACGACCTGGGAGTTGGCCACGGCCAGGCCGAGGTTTTGGGCCGGTGCGGTGATCGCGTTTTCAATGGTCGCGGTGGTGCTGACGAGGTCGGGGTAGCTTTGCTGCTGGTAGTTGGTGTTCTGTGGATCCCACGTCGCGAGATAGCCATTGAGCGTGGGCAGCGTCCAGCGGGCGGCGTCGCCGTAGGTTTCCAGCGCGTTGAGCGCGGGATTGATGTAGTTTTGGGCATCCCATTCGAAACCCTGCGACACATTCAGCAGGGAGAGAAGCAGCGGGATGCCTTCGCTGATTTTGAACTTGTTCAGAATGTTGATCCCGCGGGTGCGGGCGGGAGCGCCCCACATCCGGTCGGCTTGGACATCGGATTGCACGAGTGTAAAGAAATCCGGAATGAGCGCCTGCACATCCGCCAGCGGGAGGTTGTTATCACAGAACGTGGCGGGGCCTAGGCGTGCCTTCGAGTCGGGTTGCTTGAGTCCGGTCTGAATCGCCGGATAGAGCAGGTTTTTCGGAGCGTTGATCGTGTAGGCCTCCAGACTCGCGCCGTTGTTGATCTGCCAGCCATAAACCGCGTCGCCAAAGAGCGCGAAACCCAGGAAGCTGTTGGAGATCTGGATCGGATCATCCCAGTCGATGACATTCGGGTCGGTGGCGTTGGTGACAAACCTGGCGAGCAGCGAGTCGCGGTGGACGCTGGCGGTGGCGGGCGGGAACTCCCGTATGGCATTGGCGGCCTTGGCGCGGACCCAGGAGTTTGGTTCGATGGTTTTGTCGAGACGATCCTTGAGCGGCGTGAGGGAAGCCGTGTCTTTCAAATATCCCAGCGTCTGGCAGGCTCCCATGCGGCCATTCACATCGGTGCCGGTGATCATGCCCCGCAGGGTGGTGAGTTCGCCGGAACTTGGTGAACGCTTGCCCAGTTCGATGGCGGCGTAGTTGCGCACGACCGGATCAAATTCGCTCAGGGAGGTGATCAACTGGCTGTTGGTAAGGGCGGAAACCCCCAGCTTGAAAGTTGCTGCGGAAACAGCGTTGGCTATCTTCGTTGAGTCGAGCGTGTTGGCGGGGTTGGCGCTTTTTCCTGTGATGAAAAGTCTTTGCAGCGGCAGCGCATAGGTGAGGATGTAGCTGGCAGTGGGATTCAGGTCAAAGTAACTGCTCGCCCCCAGATAGGTGCCGTCGGCCGTCGAGCCCGGTCCGTATCCATTGCGGCCGTCATAGACGAACGAACCATCGGTGCGGCGGCTTAGATCGAGGTGCCAGCGGATGTTTTTCAAGTATTCGGCGGTGGCCACGGAGCCGCCCACGTTGGCACCCATGGCACCCCAGAGGTAACTGAAGCCCTGACCGGTGTGGCCATCCTCGCGGGCGTTGAAATTGGCGATGGTCATGCGCGTGAAGTATTCCGTTTCCACAGTGCGGTTGGACTGCAGGGAGAAGAACACGGCGCACATCGGGTCCTTGCCGTTGGAGGAATGGTTGCCCATGTAGGCCTCATGCTCGCCGTAGGGGATCGCACCCTTATTGACATACGAGGCGAAGAAATCCGTGCCGCGCTGGATCGCCGGATCAATGTTCGGGTTGATCGTCTGGCCACCGGCCAGCAGGGCCTTCTTGCCCATGAAAATGGCCATGTTGGCGACAATGCCGACCTGGTTGACAGGACCGTAGCCGGTGCTGTAGAGGCGGCCGGTGCCGTCGGTGTTGGTCCTTGCGGGATCATGGCCGAAAGTGCCATAGGCGCTTTGGGACTGCACGAGCTTGTCGGTGAAAGCGGCGATCCCGGGCAGGACGTTGGCGTCATTGGTGCTGAGGTAATACTCGGCGAGGAACAGGCCTGAGTAGGCCCAGTCCCATACAGCCAGTCCGCCCTGTTGCGGTCCTGCGGTGGCCGTCGCGCGGGCATAGGTCTGCAGGCGTGTTTGCACGGTGGTATAGTCAGGATCGCCGGGGGCGACACCGGCCAGCAGCGCCAAACCATGGATCGGCCGGGAGAATCCATTTCCTTTGTTGAAGAAGTCCGGATCGGCGAGGAGTTGGCCAACCAGTTTGTTGCGGGCGTTGGTTAGAATCAGCGAGGATTTGGGGCAGGAATAGGGAGCGGTGACCGTGTAATCTCCCATGATGGTGATGGGAATGTTTACATCGGTGGTGGTTCCGGCGCGCCAGCGTTTGACGCGCAGGGTGCCGGCACCGGTTTTTTCGGCATCGCCGATGGCCGTGCCAAAGGCCTTGCGGCAATCGCTGGAAAAATTCGGCACCGTGCCGCTGCTTGCGGCCATCGCGCCGAGAATCACATCGTCCACGGCGAGCACGGCGTTGCCAGGCGCTGCCGCCACGGTGACCAGGATCTGCCGACTCGCATCGGTGAAGGTGCCGTCCGCTCCACCGTATTCATCAGCACCTGGCGGGCCCACGTAGATCCATCCGCGCAGCCCGGTGGCTCCAAGGTTGTAGGTTTCGTTGTATCGCGGGTTGGCATTCGTGTCGGCTTTCAGGGCGGCAATGGCCCCCGCCGCGGTGAGATCCGGAGGTGTCTGGGCCTGAACTTGAGAGGAAAACACCAGCAGGGCGATCAGACAGATCGCTGCGAATATGGCACGGGAACGGAACGGGGTTTTCATTACAGCGGGCATTGGGGTTTATGTTTATTATTGGAAATCAAAATCCTTGTGAGTGGACACACCGTCATCACAACGGTTTAGCTTCATGCCTACGGCTCTGGCAGGTTAGAGTAAAAAGCGCCATCTATTTTACTACTCATCGCCTGGCTCACTTTTAGTGCAGTTTTCACTCATGTCTGGATGGTGCGTTTCGTCGGATTTCTAGCAACTGCTAGCGTGATGTTCTTCCGCGCATGGGCTGCGTATACACGACTCAAGCGGCTTGCTCTCAACCCTCCGTTGATCACAGAATCCACTTTCAAGCTACTGTATTTCAATGAACACAAAGCAGGAATGCGGGTGGCTTGATCAGCAGGAATCGATGGTTAGCCGTCGAGTCGCGGATACATCAAGCGAGAACCTCCCTGTGCGCTCGATCGATGAGGAATCGGTCAAATGAATCCCCCTGCTGGAATTCAATGCTTTAGCTGGACCTATCTTTTGAGTTGTTTTAATATAGCCTCGGTCGCTTCACCGATGGTACCATCCTCATACATCAGTACTGTCAGAGTGAGGGGATGTTTGATGGCCTTGGCTTCATCCACCTTCTGTTGCCAGTCGTTTACAATCCCCTTGGGATCGCTAATTTTGGTATCCGGCCTAAAGATTCCCCAGTCAGGCCCGTCCATGACGATCATGTTATGGGGCATCAAGCCCTTGTCTTTGCCGCTGGCCAGCCTGCCATTCTCCACCCTTCCGCTGCAACGAATCTCACCCATGACCATGTCCTCGTAGGGCGTGCAGTTGGTGAATCTCCACGGGTTGAACGAGACGATACGCCTGGGATTGCCGGCTTTCAGAGCCTTCATGTAACGATAATAATCCGCCGGATAGTAATGCCCCATTCCATCATCCACAAACCAGCCGGATAGCTTCGTGCCGAGACGTTCGCCGATTTCGGACCAGATGGCGACGTTGGCGTCCTCCCAGGCCTTCATGTCCTGGTGACCGTGCCAGACCCTCTTCCAATATTCCGGTTCTTCCGTCCCCGGATGATAGTAGAATAGCACAGGGATGCCCCGCTTGGCGAGGGCGTCGGTCAGTTTCCCAAGAAAATCATATTCCATGGTATAGTCCTTGGATCCCATGATTTCATCCACCGATCTCAGCGGTGCCGCAAACCGGGAACCGCGCCAACTCACCGACCAGACAAGGTATCCCGGATGGAAGGACTTTATCTTGTCTGCGAACTTTTCGATATTGAAATCCTCGTAGATCCTGCTCCAAGGCTGCTTCTTCCCTCCCGAACGTGGGTATCCCCAGCTACCCCACTGGAACATGATGCCGAATCCGGCATTCTGAAACCAAGCGGCTTCCTCAACGGGTATCCTCACTTCGGCAAGTTGCTTTTGATAGACAGGAAGGTGTGCGGCGGTAATCACCTCGATCCCCATGATTGAAGCGGTTCTCTTGCCGGTGATTTCACTCTTGAGCTTCAGCTTGATGGTGTCATCCCGGTCCACCTTGAGGGTGGCCGGCACGCGAAGCCAGCCTGCTTCCGACGGGGTGACCTCCACCCTGTCGTTGTCGCTGGAAAGGACCAATACAGTCCCGACTCCGGGCGTGTCGACTAGGAGTTCCACTGCACATGAACCTGGAGCCGATGCGGACACACTCCAGCGGAATTCCTGCTCGGGCTTGCACCAGTTGTCCACCCCCATGCGCTTCGCTTGCACGTAAGACTCCTCCAACCCGATTTCACGGCATACGTCACCTGCCAAAAGGTGATTGACCCTCTCATCGGAGAACATCCATGACCCGGCACCCAAAGCACTGCCTGCACCCGCCAACAACGCAATCATTACTAGCATTTTGATCGAATTCTTCAACCCGATTCCACACAAAACACTGTTAGTTTTTATTATTGAATACCACACGTTTCTCAGTGATACAGAAGAACCGGATGTTACGACATCAGAAACCAAGCTGGGTTTCACGCCGGATATTACGGTGAAAGTAAAACTTTCACTCCTGATAACTTTAAATCGCGGGGTGCGGGATGACAATATCATGTTCGCAGACATTTCTGGAGCACAGGGACGACGAGCGTATCAAGAGAATCGGTTTGTAGGTCGAATAAACTGGCTCATTCCGATTTGTTCAGTCCGGCCTGCTTCGCCTCTTCGAGACCGATCATCTGGCGGGGATTGGTGGCGGCTTCGATATCCTGAATGACCTTGCTGATCTCCTCCACGGAAAGGCGGACATCCTTGGTGAAGCCTTCGGATTGATTTTCCCCTGCAGCAGCGTTGGCTTCATTATCAAGCGTGGCTTTGAGTTTGGCGAGGTAGGGCTTGGCATCGGCGCCGAAGCCGGCCAGCAGGGCGAAGCGCGCCGCCTTGTCTTTGTTCCGGGTGGCGGTTGGGAATGAATCAATGCAGATCTCGACCGCTTCCCTGATGTTGAGCCGGTAAAGCAGTTGGACACCCAGCGCGGTCGCGTTTCCGCCACGGTATTGAGTGTAGGCGCGATCCGTGCCACGGGTGGCTTGCACGACATTGTCAGCCACGAAATGAAAATCCTCGAGCGGCATGCCGTTGGCAATAAGCCCCATTCCAAGCGAGCGCACCTGGCTGGAATGTCTGTCCG